>JALWJR010000027.1 GCA_026996985.1 Candidatus Kaiserbacteria bacterium | reverse complement strand
AAAAAATGTCTTTACATTTTGCCCGTTTTATTGTTCAATACTTAGCTATGAGCAAAAAGCCGAAAGGCTCTTTATCTGAAAAGAGTCAAATGATGGATGATCTCCTGTCAAAAGACGGGGTAGTTTTGTTTGTAGGTCCCGCTCCGAGTACTTTGCGAGAGTGGATAAATTCTTTACCCAAAAGACGCAAGTTGAAGTTTTTCAATATTCAAAGTACAAAACAAAAAAAAGAAAATTTGGAAAAAGCAAAAGAAAGTTTTGATGAGGTTTTAACCTGCTCTTTTTCAAGCGACTCGTCAATTGCCAAAACCATTTTACCGTTTCGGGATAAAATAGTGGCAATATTGTCTCGCAGTGAGGCCAAAATGTGGTATTTCAAAAGGGTTATTCCGCATATTCCTTATGTTTTATCTCCCACGGAAACATCACTTATTTGGGCGACCGACAAAATTCAAATGAGAAAAAGAATGCAGGATTATGACAAAAAATTGTTGCCAAGATTTACGGTTGTGTATGATATATTGGAATCCGACCCGGAATCTGTTGCAGACTATATAGAGAAAAAACTCACTTATCCCGTTATGGTTAAGCCGTCCGGTCTCTCTTCAAGTATGCTGGTTACAAACTGCTACCATAGAGAGGAGTTGGTCTCGGCTTTGAAGGCGGTCTCTCGCAAGGCGCAGAGTTTGCACAAACAATACAAAGAATATTACCAACAAGGCACCCCGCAGGTTTTGGTTGAAGAGTTGATGGAAGGAGATCTCTATTCGGTGGATGGTGTGGTAAACAGCAAGGGGAAGTGTCTTTTTTATCCTTCGGTTTATGTAAAGACCGGTAAGCAAATAGGGTTTGATGATTATTTCGGCTATCTTCAAATGACTCCGACAAAACTGAAACAAAAAAATTATGATGATATGACAGATATAACGAAAAAAGCGGTTCACGCTTTGGGGTTGCGCAACACTCACTTTCACGCAGAATTGATTCGCTCTGAAGATGGCTGGAAGGTGGTTGAGATAGCGCCCAGAGTTGGCGGATTTCGCCAAGATTTGTACAAAAAGTCTTTTGATATAGATGTTACCGCAAACGATATAAGAATAAGAATGGGGGTATTGCCAAAAATTAAAAAAAGCCCGAAAGGTTATACCGCCGCGATGAAAATATTTGCCAAAAAAGAGGGGGTAATATCGCAAATCAAAGGAGAGAAAAAAATTCATGAGATAGAATCGGTCTACAAAGTTGATCAGCACAAAAAAACCGGTGACAAAGCGATTTTTGCAAAACACGGAGGCAAAGCCGTATTCTCAATTATGCTTTTTAACAAGGATAGGTCCAAACTTTTGGCAGATATAAGAAGGATTGAGCAAGTATTGAAAATATCGGTTAAGTAATATGAATAGCAATCTTTACTTGTTTTAAAATGTATTGTCTTTTGTGGCTACATGTTTGCATTTTGTACCACAGAGATTATAATATAGGCGAAGTTTAACCAATTGTTATAAGTTTATAAGTTTAAAAAAGCGCTATGTCAAAAACTAAAATTGTTCCACTTGGAGACAGAGTGGTTGTAACTCCGATAGAGTCGGAGGAGAAAACCAAATCGGGGATTATTATTCCCGATACCGCAAGCAAAGAACGCCCCAAGATGGGCAAAGTGGTAGCCGTAGGCGAACTGAAAGATGTGAAGGATATAAAAGAAGGAGATACGGTTATTTTCTCGGAGTACGGCTACGATGAAGTAGAAATTGACGGTCAAGAGTATTTTGTAATTGAGAGCAAAAAACTCTTGGCGGTTGTAAAGTAATTTATTAGCGGTTAACAAAAAAGCATTATGAGTGCAAAACAAGTAAAATTTAGCGGTGAAGTTCGCGAAGCTTTGGCTCGCGGAGTTGAGACTGTTGCAAGCGCCGTGCGTGTTACCATGGGTCCGCGCGGAAGAAACGTAGCTTTGCAAAAAAGTTTTGGTGGACCGACAATCACAAACGACGGAGTCTCAATAGCCAAAGAAATAGAACTCAAAGATCCGTTTGAGAACATGGGAGCCGAGATTATAAAAGAGGTTGCCAACAAAACAAATGACAAAGCGGGTGACGGAACAACAACCGCAACCGTTCTGGCCTCGGCCATTACCAAAGAAGGTTTGAAGAGAACGGCAATGGGTGCAAACTCCGTTGCTGTTCGTCGCGGAATAGAATCCGCCGCCCAAGATGCGGTTGAGCAATTGCGCAAAATGGCGCGCAAAGTTCGCGATAAAGAAGAAATTAAAAATGTCGCCACCATCTCGGCGGAAAGTGAAGAGCTGGGAGAGACCATTGCAGAGACAATAGACAGAGTTGGAAAAGA
Organism: Candidatus Kaiserbacteria bacterium; assembly: GCA_026996985.1. Classification (GTDB taxonomy): domain Bacteria; phylum Patescibacteriota; class Minisyncoccia; order Phycocordibacterales; family UBA2100; genus S143-145. Next base: position 3,160 of record JALWJR010000027.1, on the reverse strand, counting down.
CGGGGTTGTAACGGTTGAGGAATCTCAGTCTTTCGGAATAGAGTCTGAAGTGGTGGAAGGTCTTGAGATAGACAACGGCTACATTTCTCCTTATATGGTTACAAACGCCGAGAAAATGGAGGCGGAGTACAAAGATGTTCCGGTTTTGATAACGGACAAAAAGATAAGCTCAGTTCAAGAGATTTTGCCTTTGCTTGAAAAAATAGCTCAAACCGGAAAGAAAGATTTGGTTATCATCGCCGATGATGTTGAAGGAGAAGCTCTTGCGACATTCGTTGTAAACAAGTTGCGCGGAACATTCAATATTTTGGCCGTAAAAGCTCCCGGTTTTGGAGATCGCAAAAAAGAGATGCTGGGTGATTTGGCCGTTGTGGTTGGAGCCGATGTTGTTTCCGAGGATTTGGGAATGAAACTTGAAGATGTTGACCTTACAGCCTTGGGTAAGGCCGACAGAGTGCTTTCACGCAAAGATTCAACCGTTATAGTAGGAGGCAAAGGAACAAAGGCTTCTGTTGAAAAAAGAATAGCTCAACTTAAAGCGCAACTTGAGCAAGTTGATTCAAAATTTGATCGCGAGAAACTGGAAGAGAGAATTGCAAAACTCTCCGGTGGAGTAGCCGTTATAAAAGTTGGAGCGGCTACCGAGACCGAAATGAAGTATTTGAAAGACAAAATAGAAGATGCGGTCAACGCAACAAAAGCGGCCATTGAAGAGGGAATTGTGCCCGGTGGTGGAGTTGCTCTTGCGCGTGTTGCCGAAAAATTGAAAAAAACCGACAGCGCAAAACGTCAAGATGAATTTGGTATCGGATACAGAATTTTGATTGAAGCTTTGTACGCTCCGTTTGTTCAAATTGCGCAAAATGCCGGACGTGAGGATGCCATGGTAATTCTCTCAGAGATGCTAAAGAAAGGAGAGAATTACGGATTTAACGCGGCGTCTGAGAAAGATGAACCCGAGATAGTTGATATGTACAAAGCGGGAATTATAGACCCGGTAAAAGTAACTCGTTCCGGAGTTGAAAACGCGGCTTCAGCGGCGGCCGTACTTCTTACAACGGAAGCTGCCGTGGCCGATGAACCTGAAGAGAAAACCGGTGAGCAGGCACCTGCCATGCCTCCTATGATGTAGTGACAAGCAGAGTGCTTTAGACAAAAACGGCTCGCAAAAGCGAGCCGTTTTTGTTGTTTTTTGTCTGGAAGGTTTAGTACATATTGTAGTTTACAACAGTGAAGAATCTTGTATCTGTGTTGTCAGCTTCGTTTGACTCGTCTATGTAGTTGTACGGGTCGGCTTGCACTCGGACGGAGACTCTCCCGAGTTGCAACCTGTCAAAGGTGAGGGTAATGGTCGCTTTTGCTCCCGGCAGAAGGTTTGGTTGCCATTTGCTTGCATAGTAGAAGTTTGGTTTTGTCGGCAGATCAGCTCTGTAGTTCCAAGGGCCGGTTTCTTTTGTTCCGGTGTTTTTAACTTCAAACATTACGGCCGCTTTCTCAAACGGTGAGATTGTACCCTTCGGCACAAATACACCATCTTGCATCACTCCCACCGACAAAATTCTAACTTGTAAATTTGCAATTCCGTTTGGGTCTGATGTTGGGTATGCCGGAACGGTTACATAACGCACCGGTTTGTTTGTCAGAGTGGTAACGGTTTGCTGTTGGGGTGTTTGGGTTTGTTTGGTTTGTGTTTGTGTTTGTGTATTTTGCTCTTGTGTACTTTGTTGCATATTGGATGAAGTAGCATCTTGTGAATCGGCCTCTTGTGCGCTCTCTGTTGTTGTAGTTGAGTTTGCAAGTTCACTTAAAGCTGCCATTACGTCTTTCGCATCTGCTTGTTCTTCATTTTCTTTGGACGGGTTTACGTAAATTTTTCCAAAATCTTTAAGGATAACCTCTTTTCCGTTTGAGTAGGCGAGAGCAAAGTTTATCTCAACCACCTCAGACAAATCGGATATCGGAATAAGAATCAGTTTGTTTTGTTTCTCCATTGTATAGGGCATGTTGCAGGGGAGAACAGTGTAGTTTTCGGTATCAACCGATACTTCTTTTTTGCTTGTTGAGTGCGCTATAGCGGGCAGTCTGAAGTGAAATCCCGGTTTGCAAGCATATGAAAAAGACAGTATTCCACTCTTTTTACTCCTCAGTTTCCAAGTAAGGGTGATAGGATCTCCGGAGGTTACTGTTGTTTTGTCAACGTTAAGCTCCAGTTTGTCTTTTAAAAACGGTAGTGACAAAGAGGGGAGAGAGAAGTCTCCTCCAAACATTTTTGGTACTATCTTTGCCACTTGCACGGTACTCCAGATGGCCAAAACCAAAAGAAGACCAAACCCTAAAAGCGCAAAGATATTTACTGTTTTGTTGTTTTCACTCATATCAAATTATTATCAAATAATTACAAGCATTATACATGCTATTGACTTTTTGTCAATATATTGTATAATTGCAGGCGATGATTGAGAAATTGTTACATATTCTTTTGAGTCCGAAGTCTTTGGCGCGCCTTACAACTTTGTGGATTATTTCCATGGTTGTAAGCGCTTCGCTGTCGGCTTCTTTTGTAAGTAATTCTCCTGAGATTGTGGCATCTGCCGAGCTTGCGCAAGAGAAGACGATTGCGTCACCTGACAACTCTGAGACTGAAGAAGTGGCAAAACAAGACACGCAAGAGGGAGATTTGTTTGACTTGTTTGAGCAAAACTTTGGAGTGTCAATACCGCAAATGCCAAAGAGAATTGAAATCGCGTCTTTGGGAATTGACTTGGAAGTGAGAAACCCGGATACGCAAAACATAGAAGCTCTTGACAGAGAGCTTATGAAAGGGGCTGTGCGCTATCCGACAAGCGCCCTTTTGGGAGAGAAGAATAAAGCGGTTGTAATTTTCGGGCACAGTACTCAAATTCCTGGATACTATGGAATGTATAGAGCTTTTAACGGTATTGAAAACTTAAAAGACGGGGAGATAGTGGCGCTTTATTCCAAAAACAAACAGTATCTGTACAGAGTTTCAAAAGTATACAAAGCAAATGCGCAGACGGATTCAATTCCTTTGTCTGCTCAGAACAACAAACTTATTTTGGTGACTTGCAACGGCTTTGGCAAAAAAAGCGAAAGATGGATAGTGGAGGCCGATTTGGTCGGGGTATATAAAATATAATTT
>JALWJR010000026.1 GCA_026996985.1 Candidatus Kaiserbacteria bacterium | reverse complement strand
CTTGATAATTTTGGGAGAGCTAAATTGGTAAGTGGGGCAATTCCGCGCGATATTGTAAGTGGTATTGTAAGTACAACTATATAAAACGCTAACATTTTTGCACCCAGAAAATGCCATACAAGAAATTTATCAATTGGACCGGAGATTGATCCGATCAAGTTCATCCAAAAAAGCTTTTTACCATATTTTTCAACATCATCTTCAGCGTGTTTGGTAGCAGGTTTATCAGAGAGTTTAGCGGTAGTATGCAAAATGGTTTTAAGAAACATAAAAAATTGTGTGAATATTTGACTGACAAGAAAAACAACAATCAGAGCAATAGTGGAGCGAGTAATAAGTGCTGTGATAATGAGAGCTACTGCTTGCACTATGCGCGATACAGCCTCGTAAATAGATGGGGTTTTGAAATTCATTTTGCCTTTAAGGTATGGCGAGTAGATAAGGAATGTCTCATAAAAAGGGATAAAAATGCTAATTGCTACAAATATGTAAGCAAGGTTTGAGTTTCCTTTGTGGAAGTAGTAAAGCGCAAGCAGGAGGGAGGCGAGCGTTCCAAGCAGACCAAAGCGAATTTTGGTGCACGCTATGTGCCAGAGGTTTGGCTCAGCTCCACGAGCAACTGCGCGTGTAAGAGCTGGTGCCATGCCGGGAAGGGTAAATATGGCAAGAAGGGGGAGTAGGGATAGTACGAAGCGATATTCACCAAAAGTTTCAGGCGGAAGTAAGCGAGTCAGGGTAATGATAACCGCAAAAGCAGAAAGTGAGATAATGCCCTGCGCAAACAAAACCCAAAACCCGTTTTTGGCAAAGTAGTGCATGTCAAGGCCGAAGAGTTTGCTCAGATAATCAAGTGTTTTGTCTATTTTTTTGTTTACGGTATCAAACATGTTGTATTAGGTTATGAATGCGTTTTGGTTTTGATTTGCAAATTTGTCACCGAAAAACGGGTACATGTTTTGAAGTTTTCCCATAATGTAATATAAAACAGCCATTGCGATTGCGTAATTTGTCTTTGGTGGCAGAGGGATATGAAAAGTTTTTTGGCTTTTTGTAAATTTGTTTGGTTTGTCTCCTAAAAACACAAAAAGCTCGTCTGAAATCAGGTTATCTATTCCGTGGCGCATTGATTTGGGTGTTTCTGCTGCGAAAGAGATTTGTCTCCCAAATAATTCATGCATTTTTGTGTAGGCCATTTCGGTTAAATATACAAATTGGTTGGGAAACACAAAAAAGAATTTATTGTTTTCTTTAAGAATTGAAAAGTTTATTTTTTGTTCAAGTTTGTCAATGAAATCTAAAATTTGATTAGGGTTTTCTTGTGTTTGAGAAATAATCATTCCCAGGTAAGTTGAAACATTGTAAGTTGGTGGCTCTTTAATGGCCGGAAAAAGAATTTTTTTAAAATTCGGATAATCTTTGGCTTCTTTTTCAAGAGGGGAGTTCTTAGTGTTTGTTATCAAAAGAACATTAGCATTTGCTTTTTTTGCTTGTTTGAACATTGACATTGCATCTCTTGTGCCTGATGCGGAGACAATTACTACATCCTTTGGTCTAATGGTTTTAAATTTTTCATCAAAATCACTTTCCGAGGCGAAAAAAGCTTTTTGATTTTTAAATAAAATTTTTGCGGTAACAAGCGCGTTTCCGGAACCTGCAACAAGCGGGATCGTTTTTAAGTGTTTTAATTGGGTTTGTAATTCTGTGCCCGCTTTTTTTATGTCGTTTCGTTTTTCTGACAAAAATTTTAAAGCCGAAATTACCGTTTTATCTATCGTCTCCATGCAATAATAATGCACTGAAAAACAAAAAACTCAAATAGTTTGCGGGTTTTAGTTGAGGGAAGGTGAGAGCAGGTTTGCTGGTGTGCGATTGTTTGTGCAACCCCGCCGCGCGAAGCGCGGCGGGGTGGGAGTAATTAGAAAGGTGGTTTAATAGCGGATATTATTCATGCAACTCTATTTTGGGGCGAATTCTGTTTAGTGCCAGCTTATACCGGTTATCCAGTTTGTTATAGAGGGAAGATGCATATTTACCGTTCGGGAATAAAATTTTTTCAAACTTGTTTTCCTCCACTAAAAAGGTTACCACTGGCTCATAATCTCCGTCGCTTGATACGAGGACTATTTTATCAAACGCGACTTGCTTATACAGGTCTTTCATAATGTCAAAAATAATTTCCGTATCCACATTGCCTTTCTTTTTGCTGAGCGCATCATTGGTATGCTTACGAAAACGGAGTATAAAGCCGGCCTCTTGAATAGTGTCGTAGAGTGTCTTGTTTACATTAACGATAAACCCGAGATAGTAATATGCTTTTTCAACTTGATATGTATCGCGCAAGTATGTGCGAAATTTTTTTAAATCAACTTGCCATGCATTTCCGCATTCGCAATCCGATAGTTTTATGTTTTTAAAATCAATATTTTTGTTCTTGGCACAAATATGACATTTGGTAGTGCCCATATACAAGTTTTGACCATCTATAAAAGCAAGATTGTATCGCTTATTTATCATTATTGTATTGTATCACAGTAGATAAGATCGGTGATTTTGGTAATTGTTAGTTATCCACATATATCTTGACTTTCTCTATCTTGTGTTTATAATAATGGCACATTAAGACGAAAAAGGGCCTTGCAAGTGTTGGTGCTTGCAATGCCCCTTTTTCATTTGTCATATAACTATGAGGATGTTTTGTAAGGAAGTCACCCCGCCGCGCTTTGCGCGGCGGGGTAGGGTGTTTGCAATTATTTATTAAACTTGGAGCCTAAGAAGTTGCACTTTGTCCGGCACCATGTATAATACAAACAAATGACGCTTCGTGCGTTCCCGACCCGGCCCCGCCGTAAGGCGGGGCCGGGGCTTTTTCAATTTGGCGCCGAGTCATATTCTTAAATGTATCAAAGTGTTTATTTTTGGACACTGCTATTTTTGTTGCGCAATTTGTGTTGTAATGTATAATATTAGCACACTGACCGTCGTAAGACGGATCCGACCCGGCCCCGCCGTAAGGCGGGGCCGGGGTTTATTGTAAGCAGTTTAAGAAATTGTGCGCCTTTTTAAATGCGCAAATCACTTTTCTAAATACAGCCATGTTTTGTCCGCGAATTTTTCTGCTTAATCTCTTGTTGCTTATAAGGCGTATTTGATCTAGTAAAACACTTGAAGAGTATCCGTCAGATCTCAAATTAAGAGAAAATTTATTATCACGTATAGATTTTGTCATTGGCAAAACTGCACAAGTGTAATTTGCATGTTGTTCAAGTATAAAAACAGGTCGTTCAAAATTTTTACCACCATCTTGTTCGTGGCCGACATTCACACCCAAATCACACCACCACACTTCTCCTTTTTTCGCCCAAGATTTGTTTGGGATTTTTGCATCAATATTCTTTTTCTTTTTGTTCCAACCATCAAAATCTTTTGTGTCTTTCTCGTTTTGCATCGGTTTGCATTGTAGCATGGTTTTTGATTTGTTTTTTGCTTTCGCAACAGCCCCGCCGCGGTTAGCGCGGCGGGGCGGGCTTCAAAGATGTTTTTAAACTCAATTTCTTTTCGTTTCAATTTATACTCTAATTTGCTATACTCTTTGCATGTTTGGATTAAGCAATAAAGACATAGAAACAACTCTTTCTTTTATAATTAAACTTTTACTCTGGGTAACACCTTTCTCGGCACTTATTGTTGCTACCTCGCTTTATTTTCCATATATAACGGGCAAAGCGTTTTTCTTGCATGCGACAATCGGCTCGGCATTTGCTCTTTATCTTGGATTGCTTCTTTGTAATTTTAAAAAATATATACCAAAACCCAACCCTCTTTTGATCGCGATATTTGTATTTGTTTTTATTGTAGGTTTGGCTGACCTGTTGGGAGCGTACCCGATGCGCAGCTTTTGGAGCAATTATGAAAGAATGGAGGGGTATTTTTGGCTTTTGCACCTGCTTGCTTTTGCTGTTGTCTACTCTTCCGTGATGGTGCAAGAGCGCTCAAGGAGAATTTTTTGGTATGCAGTCTTTTTGTCTGCGACAGTGGCTGGAGCTATGGCGCTTCCGGAGATTGCAAAAGTGAAAACCGGGGTTGTAAGAATTTCCGGTCCGTTGGGTAACCCGATTTACCTTGCCATTTTTGCGGTTATGTCGATTTTTATGGCGTGGGTTTATCTTTTGCGCGATGGGATAAGCAAAACCGAGAAAATGCTTCTTAGCGCTTTTGTTTTGTTTGAACTGTTTGTTTTATATTTCACGGGAACAAGGGGGGCAATGTTAGGACTTATAGCCGGTACGTTTGTGGCTTTTGCAGGGAGCGCTTTCAAAAGCGAGCTTCCACAGAAAACTCGCAGAATTTTTCTTTACGGGTTGGTGGCGGTAGCTCTTGTCATAATTTCCGGATTTGCTGTAAAGAATCTGAATTTAACTGACAACCCTCAAATCAAAAGATATACTCAAGTATCGGTTAGCGGAACGGTTGCGGCGCGCATTCATGCTTGGGAGAGCGCTTGGCAAGGCATAAAAGAGAGACCTCTTCTGGGGTGGGGGCAAGAGAATTTTAATTTGATATTTAACAAATACTATAACCCCGCCATGTACTCGGAGGAAATGTGGTTTGACAGACCACATAACCTGGCGATAGGTTGGGCGACAGACGCCGGAGCACCCGGGCTTTTGGCTTATATATCCGTTTATTTGGCATTTTTGTTTGTTTTGTTTAAAAGTGAGAGTATTTTACCTTCTCAAAAATGGGTTTTGTTTGGTCTCTCTGTTGCATACGGAATGCATTCTTTGACCGTTTTTGACAATTTGGTGAGCGCTCTTTTGGTTTATGCGATTTTCGGTTGGGTCCTTGCAAAAGAAAATGAGCAGTCAGGGGAAAAGGAAGACCAGGGCACACCCGGAGACTTCTGCAAATTGGCTTGGATTTTCATTTTGCTTGCATTTGTTCCCCCGGCTTTTGCGCTTAACAATCGCGATGATAACAAGGCTCTAATGAGCGCGCTAAGAGAAAGCTCTCTCGCTCAGCAAGCGTCTAAAATCGGCAGGCAAGACTTGGCCGAAAAACACACCAAAATCGCGCTTTCTCTTTTTGAACAAAGATCAAACGGCGCGTTTTTGGGAAGACAAGAGGCGCGTGAGCAGTTCTCAAGAATTGCAAATACCATCAAGAACTTAAACATCTCAAACGAACTTAAAGCGGAGTTTAAAGATAAAGCCGCGCAAGCTCTAAAGGCGCAAATTGCCGAGTCTCCCGGAGCATTGCGTCCGAGGTATTTCTTGGCATCTCTTTACTGGAATTTCGGCGAGCTTGAAAAAGCGGCCAAGGAGTATGACAAAATGATAGAGCTTGCGCCAAACAGACAAATTTTTCTGATAAAACGCGCGCTTTTGGCCGATAAATTTGGCGAGCTTGAAAAGGCGATTGAACTCACAAAAAAAGCATATGAGCTTGATAAAAGTAACGTTGCGGCCGGAATAGTGCTTTTGCAACTTTATCAAAAAGATCAAAAGTATCTCCAAGAGGCAAAAACTCTTGAAAAAGAGCTGAAAGCGAGCAGTATTTTCCAATACCAAAATAGCAGTGAAATCATAGCACAGTCGCGGTTAATTTCTAAATGATTTGAATAATGTTGCTCGAGCTTTTTGCAACTTCT
>JALWJR010000025.1 GCA_026996985.1 Candidatus Kaiserbacteria bacterium | reverse complement strand
CTTGAAATAAGAAATACCCATCGCGCGAGTAGCTGCGTTTAGACGAACGTTAAACAAGCGACGAAACTCGCCTTTCTTTTTTCTTCTGTGCGCGAAAGCGTGAACTCCGGCATGCGCTATGGCTTCTTTTGCTTGACGTTCTTTTTTGGAGCGTCCGAAACGATATCCTTTGACTTGTCGCAGAATGTTGCGACGTCTCTTCATTGAAATTATTCCTCTTTTTACGCGTACCATAATAACTTTTTAATTATTTCTAACTTACTTTACACCCGATAGAAATCTGCGAATAACCCTGTTTGGAAGAGTTATTGCTCTCATTCTTCTTTTTTTCAGTCTCTTTTTACCTCTTTGTTTTGCATTAAAATGGTTTTGTCCGGGAATACGCACCAAAATTTTTCCTTTTTTGGTAACTTTTATTCTTTTTTTGTATGATTTGTTTGTTTTCATAATATTTTTTATTTTTTTGATTTCGCTTTTTCTATTGTTACCGTCAATCCCTTCGGGCTTTTTTTGATTTCGTCAGCTATCTTAAACGATTCGGGAATAATTGCAAGGAATTTTTCAAGTTTTTCTTTGAGAAAGTCAAATTCCATATATTTGTATCGTCCCCACAAAAACAAATCTATTTTTACCCTGTGTCCTTGCTCAATCCAGTCAGCCACTTTTTTGGCTTTTCTTTTCAGGTCTTCTTCGCCGGTACCGATTTTAACCTGTGTCAGCTTGGTCTCGGTTGTGTGCATCTTGGCTTTGGCCTCTTTTTCTTTCTTTTTCAGCTCGTATTTGTATTTTCCGTAATCGGCTATTTTTACAACCGGCGGTTTAGCTTTCGCGGAAATTTCTATAAGGTCCAAACCGTGTTTTCTCGCTAAAGACAGCGCATCAGAGACAGGCATCACCCCGTGGTTTTCACCACTGTTACCTATAACGCGCACTTCTTTTGCGCGTATCGCCTCATTTATTCTTATCTCGTCTTTTAGCATCTAAAATTAAAACGGCGCGCAAAAAGCGCACCTAAACAATAACATATAAAAACAAGTATTACAAGAGCTTGTACGGGATCACCCACTTTGAGACTCTTGGCTTGTAATGTAGGTAGTAAAATACCACAAAGGACTAACAAGTCCAAGTGCTTCGTGAGGTCTTTGGGTGTTGTACCAAAGAAGCCATTCGTGTAGTTTTTCTTGGAAAGAGTCTACATCAATGGAGAAGAGGTCTAGGTGGTAGTTTGCAAATTCATTTTGGAGTGTTTTGTTGAATCTTTCAATGTGTGCATTCATTTTTGGTGATTTTGGGTAAGTATTGAAGTGTACTATCTCTTGTGATGCAACATAGTCTCTGAAGTGTTTTTCAAATTCACTTCCATTGTCTGTTTGCATGTGTGTTATCTTGAAAGGAAACACTTTCTCAAGTTCTTGGAAGAAGTCTTTTGCGCTTTTTGAGCTTGCTGACTTGTATGCTTTTGCGTATGCGGTGCGTGTATGGACATCTATGGCTGTTATTATGTATCTTCGTATTCCGTTTATGTATAAAACTATAGTATCTATCTCAATTAGACTTCCTGGCTTATCTGCCTTGTGGGTTTTTCTCCTTAATTTCTTGCGTTTTTTGCGTGTTTTTGTGTGTAGTTTGCCTGTTTTAGCGTTTAGGGATAGTTTGTTGTATTGTGGAAGTCTACCTCTATCTTTTAAGTCTTTGATTATTCTTCCTACTGTTGCTTCACTTGGTGGTTTTATGTTCCACTCTATGCATTTTGCGTGAATAAGTGGTGTTGGTTTCTTTTTTCCTAATCGCGGATGCTCCTTTCTTTGCTCTATTATGTATTTTTCTATTCTGTAGTCCACTATTCTTTTATTTCTCTTCTTTGGAGCTCTGGATTTATTGTTTAGGCTTTCTAATTTGCCGCCACTTTCTTCTAATTTCTTTTTCCATCTGTATAGTGTTGCTTTTGATACATTGAATGCATCTTGTGTGGCTTTGGTTCCGTGTTTTTGCCAAAATGCTAAAATTTTTGCTCTTGTTTTTGCTTCTTCTTGTATCATATACGCAAAGCGTAAAGCAGACTCTTGTATTAGCCTAGAGCCTTTTATGCCTTTGTTGATGTGTTTTATTTTCATGACTCATTTTTGTTAATGAGTCTCATATGTATGTGATCTTGTGCAGAGCTTGTGCTTCGAGTTCAAGGAATAGTTGCAAACACCTATAAATAAAACATGCAAAAAGAAAAGAGGGGGCAAAAGCCCCCCTTTGCTCACTTCAGCGTAATACTGAAGTGAACATAATCCATGGCCCATAGGGTGGCCAAGGCGAAAATGAGTAGTGCAGTTGCAAACCCCAGCGCTTCGAAAAACTTTTCCATTGCCTTACACCACATGTTGCCATGTGGTGCTCCCTTTGCTCAGTCCCCACCAACTGAGCGTTGACTACGTAGCCGTGGTGGGCCGGCGCTTTACTTGCTTTTTACATTTTACCATGATTTCTATATTGTGTCAATAATAAATTTAAATTCAATAAATACTTTTATTTGTTATTGTTAGAGTAAAAAATTAAAACCCACCCCGATTTTTCGGAGTGGGCGGTATCGGTTTGTTTAAATTACTAGTTCCAGAGCCATGCTCCAAAGAAGGCGAAATGTATTAGGTTGAGAAAAACGAATACCAGCAAAATAATTATTGCCACAATACCAAGTATTGCAAACATTATTTTTATTGTTGTAATAAGAGCTTCTGAAAATGGTCTATCATCTAGAAAATATGGTAGCGTAGCAAACATAAGCAGTATCATAGAAAATGCCGCCAGACCTGCCAGTATGCGATAAACAAGAATCATCTCCATCTTCTTTTCCTCCTTTTAAGTTGCGCCAAGACTCCAGCTTGACACTATCACTTTTTTATTGTTTTTGCAAGGAGATTTGTAGAAATTTTGGCTAGTCGTTGTCCAATTCCTTTTTGTATATTTTCTCAAACATATCCCACATTGTGAGAAACACTCCGGCAAAAACGGGTCCCAGTACAAATCCGCTGATGCCCCATAGGTAAATTCCTCCCAATACGGAAATAAGAATAAACACATCCGGAATATGGGTTTGTTTGCCAACAAGTACGGGGCGCAATATATTATCCAGCACGCTAACCAAGGCTATACCGAAAACCAAAACAAGTGCAGAAAGCAGGTTGCCTTGAATAAATAAAACAAAAGCAAAAAGCGCCAGCACCAAAGCCGGACCCAAAGCCGGAATTAAAGCCAAGATAGTCATAACGGCTCCCCAGAGCGCCACACTCTCAACTCCCGCAATGTATAAAAACAGCGAACCCACAACACCTTGTAAAACGGCAATCGCAAGAGTTCCTTTAAAAATCGCCCGTATCACCGTTGCTATTCTGTTGAAAAGAATATTTTCTCTCTGCGTCCCCAACGGGAGGATGTGTTTAATTTTGTTTATATATTTTTCCGCATCTTTAAGAGTGAAGAACAAAATATAAAGCATTAAAAAGAATTGAACGAAAAATGTCGTAAAGCTTTTTGTGGCCGAGCTAGCAAGATTATACGATACCGATGCAATCGTTTTTCCCGTATTTTGAGCTAAACTTAAAAGTTGCTCTTTTGATACGTTAATTCCAAGTATTTGCAGAAGCTCCGATGTGTTTGAGACTGCTGTTTGAATTGAATAGGAGGAGGTGTTTTGATACAAGTCAACGGCTTCTTTTAAAACCATCGAACCTACCAAATAAAGCGGCGTGAAAAGAAGCAATAAAATTATTGCTATTGTTATAATTGAAGAGATAGCTCCGTTTTTTACTCTTTGTTCAATACGCTTGTTGAGAGGATAGAAGACAACGCTTAAAATTATCGCCCATAAAATGGGTTTGAAAAAAGGCAAAAGTATAAGAGTAAAAACAAGAGATACCGCTATGAGGAATGAAAAGAAAACCGTATTTTGCAATGTTTGATATTTCATGATTTACGTGTTAACGCTCGGTTTTGGTGTATTTCTTATTATATTCAATATCTCCTCTTTATCATCTGAGATGTGATATAAGTTTACATCTTCCGGCGAGATTGTTTTAAACGTTTCAAGCAATGTTTCTTTTATAAACTTATCAAGCGGATTCCAAAATTCAGAGCCGACAAGAATCAGTGGAATTGAGTGAGTCTTTCTTGTTTGCACCAAAGTTATTACTTGGAAAAATTCATCCAATGTTCCAAATCCACCCGGGAAAAACAAACACGCTTCCGCAGAGAAAAACAAGGCCATCTTTCTTGCCGAGAAGAATTTAAAGTTGACCCCATGAGTTACATAAGGGTTTATAACTTGCTCGGAAGGCAGTTCAATGTTAAATCCCACCGCATAGCCACAGGCCTCTTTTGAGCCTCTGTTTGCCGCCTCCATAATGCCCGGACCTCCTCCGGTTATCACGGCAAAACCTTCTTTGCATATTTCCCCGGCAAGCTCACGCGCTTTTTCGTAGTAGGCAGAGCCTTCTTTGGTTCGCGCCGAGCCGAAAAAAGTAACGGTTTTTGGATATTGTTTAACCGCTGTTAAACCCGCCAAAAGCTCCTCCGCGCAATCTTCTGATTTGTCTTTTAAAATGTCTATAAGCTTGTCGCTTATGCCGTACAACTCTTCCAATTCTACTTCGGGTTTGTTTACTCTTTGTTTGTCAAATTGTTCTTTAATCTCGTAAATGTTGGCGTACTCTCCGAGGGGGTGAGTTTTATCTTTGTTTTCGTTTTTATTCATAGCGAGATTATATCATACTTTTTGCGTGTGGATTATTTTCATATATTATAAAGTTTATGATTTATGCGGAAAACAAAAAGGCAAAACATGATTTTTCTTTTTTAAAGGAATATGTGGCGGGAATCAAATTGTTGGGTTTTGAAGTAAAGGCTGTGCGAGTCGGCAAGGTAAACTTAAAAGGTTCCCACGTTATTGTCAGAGGAGGGGAGGCGTTTGTGGTCGGTATGCACATATCACCCTACCAGCCCAAAAACACGCCTGAAGATTATGATCCGGAAAGACCGAGAAAACTTTTGCTTCAAAAAAAAGAGATAGATGAAATTGCGGAGGCGGAAAAACAAAAAGGGTTGACAGTTGTTCCTGTTATGTTGTATAATAAAGGTGCTTTTTTGAAGTTGAAAATAGCAACGGCCAAAGGAAAGAAAAAGCACGATAAGAGAGAAGAGATAAAAAAGCGAGATATTGAAAGAGAGTTGCGTCGTTCTTTGAAAAATAAATAACAGAGCCTGATACCGATGTCGTTCCCGCGCCGGATCCAAGCTTTTTGTTTGGAGGTGGCGCGGGGATGAATTGGAGTTGACATCGGGGGAGTGTATGCGTGCGTCGGCGAGCGAGCGTCTCGTAAACCGCTCAAACAAATACCTGCAAAAACACAAGCAGGGGCAGTTCGCTCACCTGTTCAGATGAGCGACTTGCGCTTCGCCTACGCAACAGCCTAGGCGACCGCCAACTGCGCGCTCCGGCGCGCGCAGAGTTTGGCGTCATATTCGCCGGATAGGACAGAAAGTGTGACTGCGCTTTTTGTCTGAAACTCTGGCAGTCTGGGCTTCTGATTTTTTTGTCTGTTTTGAAAGTCAGTTGCCGAGATTGAAAAACAGACTAGCCGACGTAGATTCGCATATACAATCCCGCATGCACGGGGGTTCGCAACCCCCCATCTCCACAAGAAAACCGCCCGAATGGGCGGTTTTTGCGTGGAGATGGAGGAAAGGCGCCTGCGCGCCTTTCCGTGGGGTTGCGAAAGCCGGAGCCATGTTGGAGCGAAGCGACAACAGGCGAGGCCGGGCAGGAGCCACTTAGCGAGCCGGAGCCCGGAGGGCGAACGGGGAGCTTAGTGAGCTGACGCCGCAACCCCCCATCTCCACCCGAGGCACCAGATAAGCTAAACCACCACATTTATGTGGTGGTTTTTGCG
>JALWJR010000024.1 GCA_026996985.1 Candidatus Kaiserbacteria bacterium | reverse complement strand
ACCGATGAGCATATCCTGGAGGCGCTCTCTTTCAGGTCAAAGGATTTGTTAGATTTTTAAGTTATAATTTTAAACAATGGCACACCTTGAAAAGCACACAAGACAAAATGATTCAGGTAAAGAAATTTTTAATGAAAAAACCGTCAATGAAAAACCCAATGTTGAACAGCTTGCAGAGAATCCTGAGCTTATTTTTGAAAACGCAACTTACATAAAAGAGTTGCCGGAGAGTACAAGAGTTTATTTGGCTCTTCGCGCAACTCGTCTTTTGGGAGAGGGTATATCAGACAGGTTAAATGAGTTTTTTGGAATTTTTAATTTGCCGGATGATGGGATGTTTAAGGTTTTGGAGACAATTTTGGATTTTGATCCGGATTTGGCTGTTGTGCATGCCGGAGAACTTCACACTCCCGCTTTGCAAAGGAAGCTGATAAAAGAGTATGCTCACAGAGTTGCAACTGAACCGGAAAAGATATTTGAGGCGATATTGGCTCTTCGTTTGGCTCCACAGGATTATCTAAGTGTTCTGATAGAGGTGGCAAAGTTTGATAGAGAATGTCTGTTTTTCAGAGAATATTTGGATAAATTCAGCCCCCTTGTTTATGAAGATGTTGCAGGAGCTTATCTTGAAGCGGATATTTCCAAGGCAATGGATTATATTCCATCTATTATGGATCATTTTACATATCCGCGCAGTATTTTAAAAAGAATTTTAAGTTTGGGTGTTTACAGAAAACATTGGAGTACAACGCAAGAAATTATAAAAAAATTTTCAAAGAGAGATTTAAATGAAATATTATCGGTTTTGTGCATGAGCTCAGACAAAAACAAAATCGCGGAGTTTGCAGCACTGCTGGATTTTTCAAAGGAAGATGTGGTTGAGTTTATTGCGCTAAATTCCCATCCGGAGCTTGTATATGCCTTGCTTAAAAAGAGTAAACATTTATTTGACAGAGGAGAGAGATTGCGTGTTGCTCTGCAGCTTGCAAAGGAGAATCCGCATTATTTTATTGACAAGATGTCCGAGACTACCCCCGACAGAATGCTTGTTTTTGATTTGGACGGCAACGGTTACACGGAACTTGCTTTGTTTCTGCTGAACCTGGTTGATTTTAAAGATGTAATGTTTTCAACAAGCATTATTCAGAGGTTTGTCGCCAGAGCAAAAGCCCTGTTGGGAAATGATAATGTTATGAAAATAACAAGAAAATTGGCCGAGGTTGACTCCGTTGATTTTATTTCACATTTCGACCTCTCCTACGAGCAGAAGCTTGAAATTTTGCAAATTGAAATAGAACAAGAAAATAGAACTTTCTATCATTTGCCAAATTATGGCTTAAAAGAGGAAGACGTTGTGCGGTTTGCAAAACAAATTGCAAAAGAAAGCCCGGCAATTTCGTATTATTTGGAAGATATACCTCTTTCAAGTGAAAGCTTAAAGCATATTCTTGTTGAACATCTTGCAAATTTCCCCTTGGATATGGCGTTAAGGCCCGGAATTTTTCAAAACCTCTCCTTTGAGGAGATAAACGAAGCTCTAAATAACGCTTTGGGTGAGGAGGTTGAGCTTGCAAAATACACAAAAAGAAAATCTCTGTTGATAAAGCTTGTTCCGTTTTTTACAGAAGAAGCAAAAGACAGCCACGGCGCGATAGAGCAAATGATGGGCCTTGAGCGCAACAGCATCCCGAAATCTCAAATTGATGGTTGGGGAGAGTTTTATGAAGTGCTCATGGAGCTTGCGCATGCCTTGTTTGAAGGTGATATTTATAAGAATTTTGATAAAACTCCGGATTTTAAATACAATCCACCCTTTAAGATAAACTTTGATTTTGCAGATCAAAAAGAGGGTGGAATCTCAAACAAAAAATTGAAAAAATATGTCAGTCGTCTGACGGAACTGTTTTCTCTTCTGGCAAATACATTGCGTATAACGGAGTCCGGCTCTTTTGAAGAGAGAAACCGAGCGCTTGAAAGAATTTGCTCGGTTTTGAACAAACTCAACAGCCCCGAGTATACAAGCGAGTTTTCGGTAATGCCTTCATTTGACAGCCGTGACAAAGACAAAACTTCTTTGATTATTACCCCGCAAAATGTCAATGAGATAATTTCCGTTTTAAACAACACTTTTATGGGTTGGTTTTTGAAAATGGCGCAGTTGGGCGAAACGAGTCAAGACAATATTAAAGCTTTAAGGTTGCTGGAGGAGAAGTGGGGTGATTTGGATGTGTTTGTTACTCTTTTTGCTCGTTTTTCAGACGGAGATGTTTTTGATGATGAAGGTGAAATTGAGATAATGCGAGATATACTGCGTCACGAGCTTGAAGGCAGGTTTTATGCATATAAATATGATACGCCGGAGGCTAAAGAGCAACTAAGCTTTTTTACACCAGAGCAAAAAAGTGTATGGAGGGAGAATCCGAGCAGTTTGACTGTCGCTTTGGCTGAGAATACTTCGGCTCAAGATATTTTAAAAGAGCAAATATCTGATGTATCAAGAGCGCTACAGCAGGTTGCAGGGAACATATCTCATTTGCTTGAGCGAGATGATGGTAAATACGGTTGGGTAAAAGAGCGGTTTGATGATATATCCGACAAAGAAATTGACAAAATAAACATAGAGCAAATTCAAAAACTTATAGATTCTCTGGCAAAGCCCGCCTCCAAAGACGACAAAAACAGAGGAGCGCTTGAGCAGGTGAGAGCCGATCTTGAAAGTCTAAAGAGAAAACTTAAAAATCTCAGAAACTTTAGCAAAAAAGAAGCAAAATCGGCCGAGCAAAAAGCTGAAAAAGCGCTTGTTTTTACAACGGTTGTAGATGACGCAAAAACGATGCTTGAAATTGGCTCCATTGTGGACACAAGTTCTTGTCAGAATTATAAGACAGGCGAGTATGTGCAAACCTTGCCCGGCTATGTTATAGATGCGCAAATTAAGGCAATTTTAAGTTTTGTTTTAATACCAAGAGATTTTGCTTCCGTTGAAGATTTTCAAAAAGTGGCAAATGCCACAGAAGACAACAAGATAAATTATAATTTCAACCCGTATAAAAAAACTCTTACATTAAAAACGGAAAAAGAGAGTTTCCGAATAAGCTTAGATAAACGCGCATATCGCAGGCACATAATAAAAGCGGGGAAAGTTGTAGATGAAAACTCAGACTTGCGAGCCGGAATTTTTCTTGAAAGAGCTTATACTCAAAATCCGCCAAGTTGCACGCAAAGTACTCTTGCCGGTGAAGTTGAAAAACTTATTTCCCGGTGGAGCGAGAAAGGGCGGTGGGCGCACAAAGGTGCGGATTTAAAAATAGCCGGAAGTCGAAACCCTTCGGGACATTACAGTGATGCAAAGGGCGGCCCTGTGCAAGAGAGTTATATAGTCAGCAACAAAGATTTATAGTTTGCAACAGGTTCAAGCTAAAGAATGGCTTGTTTAAAACGGATTTCTTGCGCCACGAATTTCAAAATGAATGTGAGGCCCGGTTGAGCGACCGGAGTTTCCGGTTTTTCCTATCAGTTGTCCTTGTTTAACGGTTTGCCCTTGCGCCACCAACACTTCGGACAAGTGAGCATAAACCGTTTTTGTGCCATTTGGATGCAGTATTAAAATGTACCTTCCGTAGCCGTAGTTCCAACCGCTGTATTTTGCTCTTATAACTCTTCCGCTTGCTGATGCTTTAACCGGAGTTCCCAATGGTACAGCTATATCAACCGCATTGTAACCGTGCAACCCTTGTGTTTTTACACCACCTGCGATGGGACGAATAAAGTATCCTTTGTATACGGGCGCATTTTTATAGGAGCTGTTTGCAATCACTTTACGCGAGTATTTGCGCTTGTCTCTCCAAGGTGTGCTTGATTCTTGGATTTGAGGTTCGGCATCGGGAATGATAACCGTAGTTCCCTTCTCAAGCCATTTGTCAGGGTCAAGGTCGTTAAACTCCGCGGCCTCGGCAAGTATTTCTTTGAAGTTTTTGCCTTTACTGTATTGTTTAACTATATCCCTTAGAGTGCCTCCGCGCTTTACGGTGTATTGCACTCCGGAGACCGGAAGAATCAGTAATTCTTGCCCCGGTTTTATCACATTTGTTTTTTTAAGATCATTCGCCCATCTTATGGTATTTACGGAAACATCAAACATTTGCGCAATGCCCGAGAGGGTATCTCCTTCACGTACTATGTAGATATCCGTTTGTTTGTGTACCGGAGCATCGGGCAAATTGGCAAGAGATCCTGCAGGACCGGCAGATGAAATAAGCGCGCTGTTATCCGCAAGAGCTATATCTCCGCCACCTTTTGAGGGGTTTGGATCTATGTTATATGCCGCCGCAAGCAGAGGAAGGGTTTGAGAATTGTATTCTGCCGGTACCTCTTTGTTTTTCATTACTTCTCCGAAAATACCAAAAAGCCCCGCTTCCGTTGAGTGGGGTAAAATTCCCAAAAAGAAAACAAGCGCCGATATTGCAGCGTTTTGTATGAAATGCAAAAAATATGTCATCCGATGGGGCATCAACAGTGAGCCTTCCGTATCGGAGTCTTGGTTTTTTGGTTTAATAAGCCAAAATTTAATTGCGCTTCTTTTCTTGAGCGTCTGTCACACCGATTTTCTGTCGCTACTTTCTACTTTATCGTCATATCAATCGCGCGCAACTGGAAATAAAGGTTACTGTGGATAACGAATTTGTCTACTTGACAGTGTAACAATTTATTGTATAAGAATTTTCCCCAATTTTACAAAAAACGCAAAAAATTTTTACAAAAGGCGTGTTAACATATTTTGCATGAAGTTTGTTATAGCAAATTGGAAATTAAATCCGCCCACTTTAAAAGAGGCAAAAAAAATTTTTCAAAATCAAAAAAAACAGATAGCGACATTGCGTTTTGTAAATACCGTTTTTGCTGTTCCGGCACCTTTTATTTATCCGCTGGCTTTCTCAACAAGACTCAAGAGGGTTCATTTTGCCGCAGAGTCTGTAAGCTCTGAAAAAGACGGAGCTGTCGTTGGAGAGAACTCCGCAGATCAAGTTGCCTCAGCTGGCGCCACAGTTGCTTTGGTCGGCCACAGCTACAACAGAGAAAAAGGGGAGACAGACGAGCTTGTTGCTCGGAAAGTTTTACGTTGCATTGAGGCGAAGATTGTTCCGGTTGTTTTTGTTGGAGAGAAGGAAAGAGACTCGGCAGGGGCGTACCTTCGCGCAATTAAAAAACAAATACAGACCGCCCTTTCTCTCATAGAAAAAAAACATGTAAAAAACGTAATGATAGTTTATGAACCGGTATGGGCGATAGGGGCCAAAGAGGCAATGGATCCCGAGCAGATACAGGTTATGATTTTGTTTATATATAAAATCTTGGTGGAGATCTACGGTGAGAAAACGGCAAATCAAGTTCCGATTTTATACGGAGGATCTGTAAGCGCAAAAAACGTCTCATCTTTTACTGAAATTTCAAAACTGCGCGGTGTAGTAGTTGGCAGAGCCTCTCTTGAAAAGTCGTTTGCGGACATAGTAAAAGCTTTTAATTTTAAATCATGAATTACAAACTTATAACCGAATCCGATGTTGAGGGAAAGACCGTTTTGGTTAGAAGCTCTTTGAATGTGCCGATTTTAGACGGTCATGTACTTGATGACTTTAGAATAAAACAGGCGACTGAAACAATAAAATATTTGCAAGAGAAAAAAGCAAAGAAAATCATTATAATCGCGCATATAGGAAGAAGCGGAAAAGAAACCCTGCAGCCGGTGGCTCACGAGCTTAAAAAACACTTGCTTGAGTTGCGTTTTATTCAAAACTGGAGTGAACTTTTGGAAAGTAAATACCCTTTAATTTTGTATGAAAATTTACGTCGAGACCCGCGCGAGGTTGAAAATGATGCGGAATTTGCAAAAAAACTTGCTTCCATTGCAGATATTTTTGTGCAAGACGCTTTCTCCGTTTGTCACAGAGAGCATGCCTCAATTGTTTCTTTGCCAAAGTTTCTGCCTTCTTATGCGGGGCTTTTGCTTGATAAAGAAGTGAAAAATATTTCAAAAGCGACAAATCCGGAGAATCCTTCACTTTTTATTTTGGGAGGTTCAAAG
>JALWJR010000023.1 GCA_026996985.1 Candidatus Kaiserbacteria bacterium | reverse complement strand
GTTATGAGGCTGTGCAAGTTGGCTATGGAGAAAAAAATGAAAAGAAAATCACAAAACCTTTAAAGGGTCACTTTAAAGATTTGGGCAATTTTGCAACCATTAAAGAATTCCGCGGCCCCACAGGGGAGATAAAAAGAGGTGATGTTTTTGATGTTTCAATATTTGAGCCGGGAGATGTGGTTGCGGTATCGGCAGTTTCAAAAGGAAAAGGATTTCAAGGTGTTGTTAAAAGACATGGATTTGCAGGCGGAAGAAGGTCTCACGGTAACAAACACCATGAAAGGGCTCCGGGTTCAATTGGCGCCACAGGTCCGCAAAGAGTTTTTAAGGGTCAAAAAATGGCCGGACGCATGGGAGGAGAGAAAGTAACGGTAAAGAACTTGAAAATACTTCAAGTTGATAAAGAAATTGGCGCTTTGGTTATCTCCGGCGCGATTCCCGGACCAAAAGGTGCTTTGGTTGAGATAAAAACAATTAAATAACGCTTATGAAGGTAGCAGTATATAACATACAAGCAAAAAAGGTTTCAGATATGGATGTGCCGGAGATCCTGTTTGACGCGAAATATAATGACAATTTGCTTTCGCAAGTTGTCTTGGCGATGCAAGCCAATGCCCGCACTCCAATTGCCCACACCAAAACCAGAGGTGAAGTCTCAGGAGGAGGAAGAAAGCCGTGGAAACAAAAAGGAACCGGTCGCGCAAGACACGGATCTATAAGAAGTCCGATTTGGGTAGGTGGCGGTGTTGCTCACGGTCCTCGCAACGATAAAAGCTACAAGCAAAAAGTCAATAAAAAAATGCGCGCAAGAGCCCTTGCTCTGGCTCTTACACGCAAACTTGCGGACAATGAAATTTTGTTTGTTGATGACATGAAGTTTGAAGAGCCGAAGACCGCAAAAGCAAAAGAAATACTTACAAAACTTGCAACCATTGAAAATTTTGATGTGCTTGCTAATAAAAAATACAACGCAACCCTGATAGTTATTCCCGAAAAAGAGAAAACCATACAAAAAAGTTTCAGTAATTTTGGAAACACACATGTTATGATTGCATCAAACTTAAACCCGGTTGAGACCTTAAGATACAAAAGAGTGATATTTGTGAATCCGGAGAAAGTGATTGAAGTGTTGCAATCACGTTTTGAAAAGTAATATTTGGCTTATGGCATTGTTTAAAAACAAAAAACAAGAAAATAAAAAAGAAAAAGAAGCACCAAAGAAAGGTGAAGCGCAATCTCCGGCAATTAACTCGGGTGATATCTCTTGGGTGATAGAATCACCCTTTATTTCAGAGAAAGCTTTTTCCGTAGTTGATAAAAATGTTTATGTTTTCAAGGTTAACAAAAGAGCCAATAAAAAACTGGTAAAAGAAGCGATAAAAAAGTACTACAAAGTGGAGCCCGTTAAAGTAAATATTGTTAATTTGCCACCCAAGAAGAAAATTTCATGGAAAACCGGCAAAGTGGGCAAAACAGCAAGTATTAAAAAAGCATACGTGTATTTAAAGGATGGAGATTCCATAAGTTTAATTTAGGCATATGAAAAAATACAAACCAACAACACCGGGACGTAGAGGAATGACAGCCATTTCATATAAAGAAATACTGACAGCTGTAAAACCTTTGAAGTCTTTGGTAAAAGGATTTAAAAGAGGTGTGGGAAGAAATCACCACGGGCGTATAACCGCTCGTCATCGTGGTGGTGGACACAAAAGAAAGTATCGCTTGATTGATTTTAAATATGACAAGAAAAACATTCCCGCAAAACTTGAAACCGTAGAGTATGACCCAAACAGAAGCGCTTTTATAGGGGTCGCCTTGTATGCAGACGGAGAAAGAAGATACATTGTAGTACCCCAAAGCCTAAAAGTTGGGGATGAATTTATAGTTTCGGAAGATGCCAAAATTAAAGTTGGAAACAGATTGCCCTTGGGTAAAATCCCGGTTGGTACTTTTGTTTACAATGTTGAGCTAAAACCCGAAGGTGGCGCAAAGCTTGCGCGTAGCGCGGGAAACTACATTGAGGTGATAGCGCATGATGCCGGATACACACACTTGAAAATGCCTTCAACAGAGGTTAGGAAAGTTCTCTCTACATGTTGGGCAACTGTTGGTGAGGCTTCAAACCCGGAGCACAAACTTGTAACAGTTGGAAAGGCCGGTCGTGCAAGACACATGGGTATTCGCCCAACTGTTCGCGGAGCGGCTATGAACCCGGTTGATCACCCGCACGGTGGTGGTGAAGGGCGTGCCGGACGCGGACACAGAAGGCAGCGCACAAAATGGGGTAAGCCTGCTGGCAAAGGACAGAAAACTCGTCGCGCAAAGAAATATTCGGACAAATTTATTGTCTCTCGTCGTAAAGTCGGCAAAAAATAGACATGTCTAAACGTAGAACAAAAATTTTGGCTACAGTCGGCCCCGTCTGTTCGGTGTCGGTGTTAAGAGAGATGATAAAAAAGGGAGGTCTCTCGGCTGTTAGATTTAACTTCTCCCACGGTGATTTTAAAGAACACGGAGAGAGACTCTCTATGGTCAAAGAAGCAATGGAGAAAGAGGAAAAAACTGTCGCATTGCTCCAAGACCTTTCCGGCCCCAAAATAAGAACCGGGGAGCTGGAAGATGAATTTATTACTCTAAAGAGGGGGCAGAATCTTGTTTTAACCACAGACGACATCAAAGGAAACAGCGAAATACTCAGTGTAAATTACAAAAACCTACCAAAAGACGTTAAAGAAGGTGACAGAATACTTCTTAATGACGGTAAACAGTGTTTAATTGTTGAAAAGGTAGCAGGCAATAAGATTTACACTAAGGTAAAAGTTGGCGGAAAAATAACACACAAAAGAGGGGTAAACTTGCCGGACTCCACACTTTCTTTGTCATCATTTACCAAAAAAGACAGGCAAGACCTGCGTTTTGCGATAGCCAACGATTTTGATTTTGTAGCTTTGTCTTTTGTGCAAACACACAAAGATGTTAAAGCTTTGCGTAAAGCACTGAAAGAGACAAAAAGTCAAATAAAAATAATAGCCAAAATAGAGACAAAAAGCGCTATTGATGATTTGGATAAAATAATTCACTACGCAGACGGGATAATGGTTGCCCGTGGTGATTTGGCGGTTGAGGTTGGTCCTGAAAAAGTTCCGATGCTTCAGAAAAAGATGGTTAAAAAAGCCAACAATGCCGGCAAAATAGTTATAGTTGCAACCCAGATGCTTGATAGCATGATAGAGTCACCAACTCCAACCAGGGCGGAGGTTTCAGATGTTGCAAACGCTATTTTAGATGGGGCGGATACGGTAATGCTTTCTGCAGAAACCGCTGTTGGAAAGTACCCTTCAGAGACTGTTCAGACAATGTCTGAAATTGCCAAAAACACCGAGAGTTTTATGATTTTCTCCAAAAGACTTAGCAAACCGTTTGCATCCGCGATGTGCCCTGAGATAAATGAAGTTACAGCACGACATGCCGCAAAAATAGCTCACGAGCTAGATGCCGATGCTGTTGTAGCTTTTACAGAAACGGGAACTACGGCTCAAGCTATATCAAAATTCAGAATCAAGCAACCGATTTTTGTGATAAGTCAAAATGAAAAAACTCTAGCTCAAACAAATTTAATTTTCGGAGCGTTTCCATTGTCTTTGATAAAATTGCATAAAGGTGATGATGTTATCTCCATAACACGCAAAATTCTAACAAAAAACAAAATTCTTAAAAAGGGGTCAAAAATTGTAATAGTTTCAGGTAGCATTTTTGGAAAACCCGGCGAGACAAACACCATAACCTCAATCACCATATAAACTCAACTTGGCATTGCAATTTGCGTATACAATGTTAGTTTAAAAATAGAGCAATTGCACAGGAGGTGAAAATGTCTATTCCTGTTCGCAAAGTCATACAAAATTTTCTGTCATATGATGCTTTGGCTTGGGAGATTTATGCGATAGAGAATGGTTTTTCCGGTTGCAGAAGCGATGGGCTGTGGAGATACAAGGCAAGCCTTCCTTGCAGTGATGAGTTGTATCTTGAGCTTTTGTTTTTTGTGCGCGATGGTATTCATATACTCTCTGTTATGGATGAAAATGATAAGGTTTTGCTGCAAAGACAGTGGAGAACTTAATTTATAAAACAGCGAGAACTTTCTCGCTGTTTTTGTCTGGTAAATGTCCCTAACGGTCATAAATCATAACTTTTCAAAAATTTGACTTTTGGTTTTTTTCGCGTAATATAGTTGCACGCTCACAGAGCGTTTTTTTACTACGTTTAACTATGACAAGATCACTTAAAAAAGGTCCATACGTAGACCCAAAATTGTTAAAAAAAGTTAGCAAACAAAATCCGGACGACGGGCCTATAAAAACATGGGCGCGCAGAAGCCAGATTCCACCGGAGTTTGTCGGATACACTTTTCTTGTGCATAATGGTAGAAAATTTATAGAAGTAAAAGTGTCCGAGGAGATGGTGGGGCATCGTTTGGGTGAGTTTGCGTTTACAAAAACATTCCACAGACACGGTGGTAAGTTGATGAAAGAGCTTGAACAGAAAAAACGTGAAGCGGAAATCGCTGCCGCCAAGGCTGCAAAAGCCGCCGCCAATAAATAATGAATACCATGAAAGCGTTTTTAAAAAATTACAGACAATCACCAAGGAAAGTGCGACTGCTCGCAGATTTGATTCGCGGAAAAGAGGTTGGTCAAGCCAAGCTCCTTTTGAAATTTTCAGATAAAAAAGCTGCGCGAGCCGTTTTGAAACTTTTAAATTCTGCTGTTGCAAATGCCGTACAAAAAGGATCTGATGAGAAAAAATTGGTTGTAAAGGAAATTGTTGTAAACGAGGGAATGAAATTGAAAAGATACATGCCGAGAGCTTTCGGGAGAGCAACACCTTTTTGGCGCAGGAGTAGTCATATTTCAATAAAATTAGAAGAAAAAGCAAATAACAGTTAATTATGACCCACGTAGTTCACCCATATGCACACAGGCTTGGAGTTATACGCGATTGGAAATCGCGCTGGTTTACACTTAACCCCAAAAAATACAGAGACCAGCTCAAAGTTGATACAACCATAAGAGAATTTTTAAAAACTCGTTTGCGCGGATACTATGTTGACTCGGTTGAAATAGAGAGAGACAACAAGTATGTAAGAGTGATAATAAAAACTTCAAGGCCGGGAATGGTTATCGGAAGAAACGGTGAAGAAAGTGAAAAAATTCTAAAGGAGATAAAAAAGAAAGTTAAAAAACTGCGTTTGCAAACAGAGGTTCCCGAAATTAAAATTGACGTGGAAGAAGTAAGGTCGCCCGAGTCTCACGCCGCCATTGTGGCATACATGATAGCCGAAGGTTTGCAAAAACGTTTGCCTCACAGAAGAGTGATGAAGCAAACGATAGAGAAAGTAATGGCAAATCGTGATGTAAAAGGAGTTAGAATACGCGTCTCAGGCAGGTTGGGCGGTGCTGATATGGCGCGCGCAGAAGAGCTCAGACGCGGAAGAGTTCCTTTGCAGACCCTGCGTGCCGATATAGATTACGCTCAAGAGTATGCGATGATTCCGCAAGGTAAATTGGGAATCAAGGTTTGGATTTACAGAGGAGATATATTTGATAAAAAGTAAGGCTTATGTTGTTTCCCAAAAAAGCAAAACATAGAAAATGGCAAACAGGGCGTAAAAACCCCAAAAAACGCATTCGTCCGGAGACACGAGGTACAACCGTATCTTTTGGCTCTTTTGGTCTGAAGGCAACTTCACAGGCAAGAGTAACTTCAAATCAAATCGAGTCCGCTCGTCGTGTTATAGTGAGAACAATCGGTAAAACCGGCAAAATGTGGATTCGCATTTTTCCTGACAGGCCATTTACCGCCAAAGCCGCAGAGGTGGGAATGGGTAAAGGAAAAGGTGACCCGCAAGGTTATGTTTTTGATGTAAGACCGGGAAGGGTATTGTTTGAGGTTGATGGAGTTCCGGAGAGTGTGGCTCGTGAAGCGCTTCGCAAAGCCGGAACTAAAATGCCTCTTACAACAAAAGTTATTGCGCGTACATAATTTTGCTTATGAAAATGAAAGATATAAAAAAGAAAACGGAAAAAGATTTATATAAAGAATTGCAAAAAGCTCGCGAGGCGCTAAGAGAGTTTCGTTTTGGTTCAGCCGGATCGCACACCAGGGACACCAAAGAAGGAAGAGAGCTTAAAAAAACAATAGCCCGCATCTTGACGGAATTA
>JALWJR010000022.1 GCA_026996985.1 Candidatus Kaiserbacteria bacterium | reverse complement strand
GATCAAGCAGTTTGCCTTTGTGCGGTTTTATAAATTTTTGCAAAATGTTTCTCAAGCTTTCTTTCTCTCCCACGAAACACAAGCCCTGAGAGTCTTTTTTATCAGCCGTGTGCAATCCGGCCTTTTTTGCCAGTTTTCTGACTTCACTTTTATAAAGTTTTCCAAGCGGAAAAATAACTTTTTTAAAAATTGTTGGGTCTGTAAGAGACAAAAAGTAGCTCTGATCCTTGTTTTTATCAAAAGCCGAAAGCAGCAGTCCTTTTTTGTAAAAAGGAATATTTAAAACTCTGGCGTAGTGCCCTGTCGCTATTTTATCCGCCCCTTCCGCAAACGCCCTTTGCGCAAAAACACCAAATTTGATTTCTCTGTTGCAAAACGCATCCGGGTTGGGTGTTATTCCTTGCTTGTATGATTTAAGCATGTAGTCAAAAACTTTCTGCTCATATTCTTTTTGTAAGTCATAAACTTTAAACGGAATATTCAAAGTCTCCGCCACCTTCTGTGCTGACGCTCCGGCTTGTTTGCAAAATTCTCTGTCCCCCAGCGGGTTGTAGTTTTTAAAATAAACTCCGACAACATTAAATCCTTTCTGCTTTAGCAGGTACGCCGCCACAGAACTGTCTACTCCGCCGGATAACGCTACAAAAACGGTTTTTTCAGACATAAAAACATATTTATACAACTTACTTAAAAGTCAATATACTGAGCGCGTTTTTGCATATGCTCCCGGTAAGTGCGACTGTAGTAGGTGTTGCCGTATTTATCCGCCAAGTAAAACAAATAGGGACTCTCTATCGGATTGAGTGTCGCTTTTAACGCCCAAAATCCGGGATTGCCAATGGGTGTTGGAGGAAGTCCTTTGTTTGAGTATGTGTTGTAAGGGTTGTTTTTGTCTTTAAGCTCATCAAGTGTTATCTGCGATGAGCCTTTGTTGTGCGTATAAACAAAAGTGGCATCAACCTGAAGAGGCATTCCTATTTCAAGTCTTTTCCATAAAACTCCGGCTATCAATCTTTGGTCTTTATACTTCCAAGCTTCTCTTTGCACAATTGACGCCATATTTACAATCTCATCAAGCGGTTTGCCAAAACTTTCAATATCATCTTGTAGCTGTTCAATTTTTTTGTTGAAATTGTCCCGCATTGTTTTGTAAACCTTCTCCTCGGTTACATTGGGTAAAAAGTGATAAGTGTCGGGAAAAAGATAACCTTCCGAGTTTTTGGCAATTTCTTCAAACTTTTTAGCATCAAAACGCATCAGCTTCTTCTCATAAATTTTGGCCATCTCGGCAATTGATATACCTTCAGGTATTGTTATTTTTACAGGTTCAAGACCAAACAAACCGTTTGAAACGACATTTACAATACCAAACAAACTCTTTGGTTTTTTAAATATATAATCTCCGGCATGCAGTTTCTCTGAGTTACCCAACAGTCTTACAACCACCTCAAAAGCAACCGAACTTTTAATAACATTTTGTTCTTTCAAAGAGCTTGCTATCTCCCTGAGAGAGAGCCCCTTTTCAACTGCCACAAGCTTTCCTATCGGAAAATTAACCGGTGGCTGGATAAATTTTATATACATTACAAGAGCTAAACTCACTCCCAAGAGAAAAACAACCAGACTCTTTAAGTTTGATTTTTGAACATCTTCTTTAATAACATCTTCTTTAAAATGATGCTTATGAGGCAGGGCGTTAGATGAGTGAGCAACCTTTGTAAAATACAAAATTTTAACCCAAATACGCGAAATAAACATTGAAAATTTTTCTTTCAAATTTATTTTTTTCATACTGGCAAATTAGCTGGAGCGGCAGTTGGCAGGTTAGCCGGAGCGCCACCTTTCTTTGATTCAACTCTGGTAATGCCCGGAGTTTTAATTTCATAGCTCGGGTAGTGATATACGGTTGCAAGCTCTGCCGGAGACATTATCATATGTTTTACTATGTAAGGTGACCTGTAAAAACTCCTTCTTTTGTAAGCGTCAATCAACTCTTCGTTGTGCTTTTTAATTCTCAATTTCTCAAACTGCCAAGGATAATCAAAAACGATAAAACCCTTCCTATCATATGGCACAATGGCATTTAAATTTGGGGTTCTAAACTCGCGCCAGAGCTTAACCAAACCCGGCGCCGCCCTCTCACCCGGCTTGAAAGACTCTTTTCGCGCAATATAGATAAGCCTCATTCCAACATCAATCCCTTCGGCATGCAAGGTACTTGCCAGAGCTCTCACTTCTTCCTCTTGCGACGGAGTTAAGCTTGATTTGGCTTTTGACTTTACCCCGGGCGCTATCTCCTCCTCAACCAAAGACGCGTAAATATTATCTATTTGCTGTTGCGCTCCTTTGTGCCAGCTGTATCCGATTTTAAACGGACCTATCCCAAACTCCCACGGCAAATTCCTTCTTATAACCAACTGAAGCCACATCTCCTCCCCCGGTCCCAAGCTTGAGAAAAATTCAAAAACTCCGGCAAGCGGATCTATTCTCTGCTCCATTTTGGAAGGGTCTTGATCAACTCCGTATTCAACATAAGTTTTTATCGGATAAGGGTCGGGCTTTGCTTTTTTATACTCAAGCGCTAAAACGCCCACTTTGTCCGGATCATAATTTATGGGAACTCCAGATGTGTAGTCGGGAACTTCTTCAATCTCGGCATCGGGAAATTGTCCGTAAATGTGAGACGACACAAAATCAACATGTCTTTTTTCCAAGTGTATGAAAAAATGTATCATCCCTTCAATGGAGACAAGTTCAAATGAATACTGGGGGCGCATTTTCCCCTCCCACCACCTGTTTATAAAGGTTGACTCTCTTCCTCCGGTTATTATGCCATTGAAAATAACAGCCATGGCTTTTGGAGATTTCATTGAATCTCTAGGAATCCTTACCTCCAAAACCGTATACTCGGTTGTAAAAACAAAATGCGATCTAACGTAAGAGCGCCACAGTAGCGCAGCGGCAATTGCAAAACCGGGAACAGAAACAATGGGCAGTAAAATAACAAACCACCAAAAAACATAAGAAAAGAAAGTTGGATTTAAAAACACAACTGTTGCAACCAAGGCAAAAAAAGTAAGTGGCATGAAAATAAGTAAATGAAAACCGGTACCGTGCAAATATTTAAAAAAACTCAAAATCTTCTCTTGCATAAGAACATTTTACCACACGGTAAAATATTTAAAATCCAATCCACAAAAAAAAAGCAAAAGTCCGGATAAACCGGACTTTTGCAAACGCTTCCAAAAGGAAGCACTTTAATAATGTACCGAGCAATTCATTTGCGCAAGCGAGTTATCCACAGGCTCTATTTTTCTGTATCTTTGTCAGCCACTTCACTTTTTAAAGTGAATCTTCCATCGGGCAGGCGCTCAAAAGTATTTGAGTCTTGAAGATTCACACCGATTGTGTTGTCTTTTACGTATCTTTCTCTCTTTACCCTTTCTATTATTTCTTGTTTTGTAAGGGGGCCTTCTTTTTTAAGAATATTTTTTATAACCTCCTTTACCGGCCCTGTTGTGTATCCCCATTCCGCCAAAGCATAAAGCCCTCTTCCAACCAAGACAAACCTCGGGTCTTTTATAAGTTCATTGTGAGTTGTTGCGGGGTTCGCTTTTTTGCCGAACAGCTCTTCTATCGCTTGAGCAACCTCTCTAAAATGCATTGGTGAGCCGTGTCTGCGCAATGCCAAGTATGCAAAATCTCTTATACCTTTAACCTTAACGGCCGGAGAGTTTGAAAGTCCCCACTCACCCAACGGATTGCGAGAAAGTTGTTTTGACAGTATAAGCCATCTGACAAGAGCCCTTTCGTCTTTTATGTCTTTTTCCAATCCGGCCAGGTGTTTTGCATATTTCTCCAAAATCTCCTCCTCAGGCAATGCAACCTGTTCCGACAATTCACGAGTAAGTTTGCGCAAAGCGTCTCTTACGGCTTTTGCTTGGGTCTCATCCAAATACCAGTGCGAGCTAAACTCTCTTGTCTCTTTGTGTTTGCGAAACGGCTCTCCAACATGCAACAAAAACAAAATGTGTTGCTTTACCGAATCAGGATAATCAAGCATTTCAATCAAATCTCTCTCCGGAACTATGCCCCCATGCTGTTTTATAAGCTCGGCCAACTCCTCAAGCGCATCTGCAACTTCTTGGTATTTTTCCGATTTTTGCAAAGCTTTAATGGCGTGATTTTCTATCTGTCGCACCCTCTCGCGAGTTATTCCGTACCTTTTTCCAACAGACTCCAGTGTTTCCGGTTTTTTGTCCTCGGAAAGTCCGTATCTTCTCACCAAAATATCAAAAGCTCTTTCATTGGGTAGAGCTTTAAGCAAAACTTCGGTTTTCTCTTTCGGGTCAAAATTTAGACGTATTTTGTCCTCATGAATTGTCTGTGACTGTATATCCATAATAAAATCTTATGCAACAACTTGTATCATAAAAAACACGAAACGTCAATCGTCTCATGTAATCAACATAAAACCATAAAAACTCAAATAAGTCAACAGTTTTGGATTTACACGCTTATGATTTGCACTTCAACGGTGTCAGTCTCCGACACTTCAATATCTATTTTTGTCAAAAGCGCGTTTTTCTTTATCATATCCTCAAAGAGATCTATCGCCTCTTTCATTTCTTGGTTTACCTTTAACTTTGCGGATACAAAATCATCTACCGTAAGTTGCAACTCTTTTCTTTTTTGCTGAATTGCGCGCAAAATATCACGCGCCAGTCCTTCTTTTTTGAGTTCCTCTGTGATATTTGTATCAAGTTCAACAGATTCAATCTCTTTAAGTTCAACATTTTTTACATTCACCTCATCTGCAATTATTTCAAAATAATCATCATCTAAACCGCTTGCGAGCTTGCTTGATACAAAAAGTGCGCTCAAAGGTTGTCTTACTTTTATTCCGGATGTTTTTCTCAAATCAAGAGCTGAAGTTACTATCTCGCGAGCCGTTTTCATTTTTTGCAAAATCGTTTCATCCGGCTGTTTTATTGAACACCAATTTGAAAGATGCACACTCTCAGGGTCGCTTTCACGCTTTGTATTAAACCACAGATAATCCGAATGGAAGGGTGCCAAAGGAGCGAGAAGTTTGGCTGTTTTTCGCAAAACAAAACGCAGGCTCTCAAGCGCTTCAAGTTTTGCGTTTTCATCCTCGCCTTTAAATCTCTCACGCGAACGTCTTAAATACCAAGTTGACAAGTCATCAACAAAACCGTGTAGAGGTTTAACCGCTTTATCAAGAGCATACTCCTCCAGGGCCTCCGTTACTTTTTTGTGAGTATCATAAAACTTGTTTATGATCCACTTATCAAGAATATTGTCGCTTTCTTTTGAATCCGAATGTTTTAAATCTGTTTCATAGAGTTTGTAAAACTCAAGCACGTTAAGTAATCGCCCCAAGGTTTTTCTTGAAATTTCCGCCACTTCTTTTTCGGAAAACGCCAAGTTATCAGCCTTCACAGCCGGACTTCCAAGCATATAAAGGCGAATAGCATCTGCCCCGTAAGTATCCACCAAGTACATCGGATCAGGATAATTCTTGAGTTTTTTTGACATTTTTTTGCCGTCTTCGGCCAAAACAATCCCGGTTGTAATTACATTTTTAAAAGCGTTTCTGTTAAACAAAGCTGTTGCCAGAACATGCTGATAGTAAAACCATGCTCTGGTTTGATCTTGTCCTTCGGCGATAAAATCGGCCGGGTTTCGTTTTTCAAATTTTTCTTGATTTTCAAACGGGTAGTGATACGTTGCGTAAGGTACGGATCCGGAGTTGAACCAGGTATCAAGAACATCGGGAATTCTTTTCATCGTCCCACCGCATTTTTCACACTTCCAAGTCACATCATCAACCACATCTTTATGAAGATCATCAACTCTTGTACCCGAATATTTCTCAAGCTCGTCAATTGAACCCACTACAACTTCATTCCCGCAACCACTTTCAGCGTAGTTTTGCGTCTTTTCCGCGTCATTCTGCGCGGGCTTGCCCGAACAGCGCCAAACAGGAATTGTATTTGCCCAAAACCTGTTTCTTGAGATTGACCAGTCTTTCGCGCCTTCCAACCAATTCCCCCACCTGCCCTTTTTTATATGATGTGGATACCAATATATTGGCTCGGCATTTTTTAAAAGGTCCGACTTCATTTTTTCAACAGCGACAAACCAGCTTGAAGTTGCGTAATTTAAAAGCGGAGTATCACACCTCCAACAATGCGGATAGCTG
>JALWJR010000021.1 GCA_026996985.1 Candidatus Kaiserbacteria bacterium | reverse complement strand
TAATTTTCCTATGCAAGAGGGCTATTCATATGAATATCATCCGCCGGAGCCGATAAAAAACCCCGAAGAAGAGCTTGAGTTTTTGCGTGCAAAAATAGAGAAAAAACAACAAGAACTTGAACCTCCGGTTTTAACTTTGGATAAGGAAAGAATTGTCAAGAAAGAATTGCAAAATTATGCCGATACACCGGATGAAGAAGTGTTGCATGAGGCTTTTAAAGAGCCGGAACATAGCATATTGAAAACCGCTCTTGAGCTTCAAGAGGAAGAGCATGATACACAAATAGATGAACTGTTAAATATCGTTCAGCAAAAAGGTATTAAAAATGCGCTTGCGGTGGCGGAGAAAATTCAATCAACTCATTTGCTTGATGATTTTCACAGAGCGCTTGTTCAATATGTACTAAAGGGGATGCCCGGGTCTGATCTTCCGCAAAAATCTGAACTCTGGAGAGCGCTTCATATGACCTTGTATGAAGTATGGATATCGGATCAAGACAAAGAAACCAAACAAGACGTACCTGAGGACTTGGCAAAGCTTATCGCATCAATGGAGCAATTTTACATGGGCATGCTCTCTGTAAATGAGCAAGACGGAAAAAATGTTTTTACCGTTGAGGTTGCGAAACCGCAAAGTACCGAGGCGGTAAGTTTTTATGTATCTGTGCCGACTTCCAAAAAAAGTTTGTTTGAAAAGCATATGCTTTCAATTTTTCCAAATGCCAAAATAGATGAAAAAAGGAGCGACTACAACATATTTACATACGGAGGGGTGCACACCGGAGCCTATGCTCAATTGAAAAAACATGCATGTTTACCTTTTAAAACTTTTGACAGCTTTACGCACGATCCTCTCAATGTTATTTTGTCGGCTTTTTCAAAACTGTCAAAACATGACGAGGGTGCGGCGTTGCAAATTGTAATAGGCAATGTGGGGGAGAGTTACAACAGGCAATACAAAAAGATTTTTGATTTGGTAAGTAAAGGCTACAAGCTCAAAGATGCGATAAAAAGATCAACCACCATGGGCAAAGTTGCCGGAGATTTTGCAGATGCGCTTAAAGATGCTTTGTTTAACATCAAAAGAGAAAACAAAGAAGCCGATCAGATAACCCTGGAGCTTATAAAAAGAAAAATTGAAAGCAGAGTGGTGCCGGTTAATTTAAGAATTTTCTCTTCCGCCAAAACACAGCAACGTGCAGATGAGATATTGTCAGATTTGTCCGCTTCGTTTGAGCAGTTTGAAGAACCGCAAGGAAATGATATTTCCTTTCAAGCATACAAAGATGTTTACAAAGCCACAAAGAATTTCATATTCAGAAGCTACTCTCCCGATGAAGAGATGGATTTATCGGTAAGAGAACTTTCAACAATTTATCATCTCACAGCTGTTGCCGTTAAAACCTCAAGAGAGCTTAAGAAAGCGAAAGCCAAAGGCAGGCCGGCGCCGATTGAAGTCTCTGAGGTTGCATCATCTGTTGAAAACAAAGAGTCCAAAGGAGCGATTCAGCTTGGGGTTAACATATACGGAAACCAACAGACCCCGGTTTACTTTTTGGAAGAAGACAGACTCAGGCACTTCTATGAAATCGGTCAAACCGGTACCGGTAAAACTTATTTAATGAAAAGCATGATTGTTCAAGATATCTACAATGGAGACGGTGTTTGCTACATTGACCCACACGGCTCAGATGTTGAAGATATCCTCTCGTTTATTCCACCAAACAGATGGGAAGATGTAATATACTTTGATCCCGCATACATACAAAGACCAATGGGGCTTAACATGTATGAGTATGATCCTAATCACCCCGAGCAGAAAAGCTTTGTTGTAGATGAGATGCTCTCCATTTTTGAAAAACTGTTTGAATCTGTGCCAGAATCTATGGGACCAATGTTTCAGCAGTATTTCAGAAACGCATCGCTTTTGATAGTTGATGATCCAAATGACATCGGAACTATAGCCGACGTTCCCAGAGTGATGGCGGATAAAGAATACAGACACTCTTTGCTTGCCAAAACTCAAAACCCTTTGGTTAAACAGTTTTGGAAGTCCGCCGAGGCGACAACCGGTGAGCAGGGTCTTGAAAACTTTGTGCCATATATCACAAGTAAGACGGATATTTTCTTGGCAAACGAATACATAAGACCGATAATCGCGCAGAAAAAAAGCACTCTTAATTTTTCAGACATAATGAACAACAAAAAAATTCTCCTGGTAAATCTGTCAAAGGGTAAAATAGGGGAGTTAAACGCAAATCTTTTGGGACTTATTATAGTAGGTAAGTTCCTGCAAGCGGCATTTGCGCGAGTTGATATGCCCTCTGAGCAGAGAAATCCGTTTTACTTGTACATTGACGAGTTTCAAAACTTTACGACTCCGTCTATCGCAACCATTTTGTCTGAGGCCAGAAAATACAAACTTTCTCTTAACATTGCGCATCAGTTTGTTGCGCAGCTGTCAGATGAAATACGTGATGCTGTATTCGGAAACGTTGGAACAAAATGCGTGTTTCGTGTCGGAACAGAAGACGGAGAGTTTTTTGAGAAAGTTTTGGCGCCCGACATTTCCGCGCAAGATGTTACAACCCAAGAGAACAGGCATGCTTACCTTTCCTTGCTTGTAAACGGCATGCCCGCTAAACCTTTTCCCATAAACACTTTGCCGATTAAATATAAATCCGAGCCGGCTCAAGTTGAGGCGCTTAAAGAATATTCATATAAAAGATACGGCAGAGACAGGCAAGAAGTTGAAGAGGAGATAAAGAGAAACTATATGCAGTCTTTGATGAAAGAGTCTCCGATGCCCGATATGCCGGGGTTTTAGCGAGTTGTTTTTTGTCGGTAGAAATGTAAAATACCTTTAATTAAAAGTTAATAAAAAAACATGTCGGAATTTAGAAATGAAAGAACACTTGTAGTTATAAAACCCGATGGAATTCAGCGTTCTCTTGTGGGAGAGATTATAAAACGCTTTGAGAGGGTTGGTCTTAAAATAGTGGGAGCAAAGTTTTTTGTTCCTTCACCGGATTTTATAGATAAACACTACAATTTAAACCCCGAGTGGAAAAAGAATGTGGGAGAGAAGGCTTTGGAGGCCTACAGAAAACAAGGAAAAGAGGCTCCGTTTAACACACCCGAGGAAGCGGGGGAGAGAGTAATAGAAGGATTGAAAGCTTATATGTCATCGGGGCCGGTTATGGCTTTGGCTCTTGAAGGAGCGCATGCCGTTGCCTTGGTTAGAAAACTGGTTGGAGGAACCGAGCCGTTGAGTTCCGATGTCGGTACAATTCGCGGAGATTTTGTTCTTGACTCATATCAAATGGCGGACACCGACGGAAGGGCTGTGCGCAACTTGATACACGCTTCAGGATCTGTAGAGGAAGCGATAGACGAGCTTGCTTTGTGGTTTAAAGATGAAGAAATTGTTGACTACACTCTTGTTCAGGAGAGAATTTTGTATGATGTTAACCTGGACGGATTAGTAGAGTAATAATTTATTATGGACTGGGATAATGTAAATGTGGCGCTTGATCAAGACGCAATAAGAGCGGTTCAAGAGGCCGGTAATACCAGTTTTTCCATTCCTTGGTGGGTTTGGGCTATAGTGGTAGCTGTTGCGGTGGCGCTTGCATTTGGAGCCGTGAAGAAAGCAAAGGAGTCTAAGGACGAAAGTGATGCAAACGATAAGAAATAATGCTATACTGTAGTTAGCCGGCGGGTATTATCCTGCTTAGTTGAACAATACGGGAGCCTTATATTTTGATCTGTCGTGGCAGGTCAGTGCGGGCACCCACCTGGAAGACTCCAGGTAAATACCTGCCGGCACAGCAGCTCCCGCCACTTTAGGTTGCATTTTGTGACTTAAAGTGGCGGGAGCTGTTTTGATTTTAGTGTTTTCGTGTTATTTTAAGATTGGAAAAAGCAGTACGGAGAGAAAAAATGCGCAGGCAGGTTATTGTGTTACGGCACGAAATACCTAACCGGAAGACTTCTGATAAAGACCCGGGGTTAAGCCCCAAAGGCATAGAAAACGCCCGAGCCCTTTGTCAAAAACTGTCAAACGAATATATATCGCTTGTTTTGTGCTCACCTTTAAAAAGAGCTCAACAGACGGCCGGCTGTTTTGAAAACAGGGTGATAATAAAAGACGAGCTTAGAGAATGGGAGGTGAAGCAACAGTCTTTAAAAAGGGCTTTACCAAACAACCTCAAAGCTTTAACAGGTGCCGAGTCTTTAGAGCAAGTCAAAGCAAGAGTCTCGGTTATAAAGCGTGCTCTGGAGACAGAATATTGCCAAACTTGTCTTTTGGTAACTCATGCTTTAGTATCGCTTGTACTTGTTGGTATCCTGCTGGAGATAGATGTGGTAGAAATTCCGATAGGCCTCAGGTTAAAATATGGCCATTATGGAAGACTAGTTTACAAGCAAGACAAATGGCATGTAGTTGAATGGAATATAAAATAACGCAAGTTTAACAACTTGCGTTATTTTTTTGCTCTATTATAACGACCCATCAGTTGAGAGCTTTCCAAAACGTGACCCTGCATCGCTTCTTTTAACTGAGAAAGGGTTGTATTTGGGGGCAAATTCAGTTGCACATCAAGCGCATAGAGGGTGAAGAAGTACCTGTGTACCGTAGGTTCAAACTGCGGTGGCGGGCATGGGCCCATGTATTTGTTTTCACCGGCATCATTTAGTCCGACCAAGCCGGCTTCCGAGTTTTCAGGTATTTGAGTTGTCTGCGGGTCTATATTCCAAAGTATCCAATGAGTGAAATGCCTGTCTTCTCGCACTTGTGCCGGCACATCAGGGTCGTCAACAACCAAAGCAAGAGATACTGCCTCCTTAGGTACTCCTTCCCAAAACAGAGGCGGGTTTATATTCTCGCCATCGCACGTATATTTTGAGGGGATAATTTCGCCATCTTTAAAAACTGTTGAGTATATTTTCATAGTCCTTTCTTTAAAATTATAATCTTTTTCAATTTTTGTTTGTTTTAATGCATAAAAAGATACTGCTATTAAAATAAGTGTAGAAACTAAAAGCGCAATCACAAAATACCTCACCTTTTTATGTTACAATATTTTCAATGAAATC
Organism: Candidatus Kaiserbacteria bacterium; assembly: GCA_026996985.1. GTDB lineage: Bacteria > Patescibacteriota > Minisyncoccia > Phycocordibacterales > UBA2100 > S143-145. The sequence continues at coordinate 1,195 of JALWJR010000021.1, read as the reverse complement.
AAAACTGTATTTTCATGGCGGAGCCGGCGAGGTGACAGGGGCCTGTTTTGAACTTAATATGGACAAAAAAAGAATTCTGCTTGATTGCGGACTTGCACAAGGAAGTAAATACGCAACTTTAAAAAATCATGAACCTTTTCCGTTTGATCCGAAAGACATTGATATTTTACTTGTAACACATGCACATGCTGATCATATAGGAAGAATTCCGAAACTTGTAAAAGATGGATTTAGAGGAAAGATTGTCTCAACTTCGGCAACAAAAGATTTGGCCGAAGTTATGTATGATGACGCTTTAAAAATAATGTTTTCCGAATCAAAAGAGTTTGGAGTCCCGATATTGTATGAAAAAGCGGACGTTGAAAAAACTTTTTCCCTATGGGAGACAAAAGAGTATCATGAAGAGTTTGCAGTGGGAGATGTTAAGGTGGTTTTCAAAGATGCGGGACATATCTTAGGTTCGGCAATGATCTCACTTTCAAGGGGAGGGAAGACCTTTGTCTACACCGGCGATTTGGGAAACTCGCCGGCTCCGCTTTTGCCCGATACCGAGGTGATAGATGATGCCGATTATCTTTTGATGGAGAGCGTTTACGGAGACAGAAATCACGAGCAGAGAGATTTAAGAGACGCAAAGCTTAAAAAAGCGATTCAGACTGCAATTAAAAACAATTCCACGTTGATAATTCCAAGTTTTGCCATGCAAAGGTCTCAAATTCTTATTTTTGAAATTAACAATTTCGTTGAAAGGGGTGAGATACCGCAGGTGCCGGTTTATCTTGACTCGCCACTTGCAATTGCGGTGACGGAGATTTTTAAAAAGTACACCCATTTGTTTAAAAAAGAAGTGCAAGAGCAAATAAACTCCGGTGATGATATTTTCTCTTTTCCCGGATATGTTACCGTAAAAGATCCCAAGGAGTCACAAGCTTTACTTAAAGCTCCCGACCCCAAGATTATTCTGGCGGGCTCCGGCATGTCGGTTGGTGGCAGGGTTTTGATGCATGAGAAGGTTTTTTTAAAAAATCCAAAAAATATCATACTGTTTGTTGGATACCAAGCCGTTGGAACGGTTGGGCGTTTGATATATGACGGAGCAAGGAAGGTAAAAATAAACAACGAATGGGTAAAAATAAAAGCAAAGAGGATGAAAATAAGAGGATATTCGGCGCATAAAGATTTGGATAACCTGGTT
>JALWJR010000020.1 GCA_026996985.1 Candidatus Kaiserbacteria bacterium | reverse complement strand
AGGCCGAAGAGGCCGAAGAAGCCAAAAAAGAGGCGGAGACTGCAAGTCAGAAATAGTAAATCGGTTTGTTTCCACAGAAACCCTTGCTTGAGATAAGCAAGGGTTTCTTTACGTGTTATTATTAAGTTGTTACAAGATTTATTAAATAAACAAAAACATGAAAACAAAAATGTCTAAAATAATGCTCGTTTTGATTTTCTTTGCAATGGTTGGAGTATCTGGCGCATCTGATCACGGTAAAAGAGAAGATCATGAAATGGGCGAGATGCTTGAAAAGAATGAAAAAAGATTTGAAAGAGAAGATTTGTTTGAGAGAGGTTTGTTTAAACCAAGATCTGAAAGAGAGGTAAAAGAAAAAATGGAAAAACGCGAATACGGGTTTAAATATAAAAGAAATGGAAATAAAGATAATGAAGAAGGTGACTATGAAGACATGCGAGAATTTCAAATGAAATTCAGGCAACTTCAGCAAATTACACCCGAGCAAATGCAAAAATTAAAAGTTAGGGCCGGATTGGAAAAAGAGGATTTAGACAAGATGGGGTTGCCTGAAAAATTGCGAGAGAGAATGGAAAGAGGAGAAGCGCCTCCGGGTATACGAAAAGCCATAGAAGATGCAAGAGAGCGTGGAATGAGAGATGAGGCAAGAGAGGCAAGGGAGTATGCAGAAAAGATAAGAGAGAAAGCGCGGAAAGGCGAGCTTACAAAAGAAGATATTGAAAAATTAAAAAAGCTTCGCGAAGAGAAGTTAAAAGAGCTTAAAGAAAAGATTAAGGAAAAAATAAGACGAGCACTGCCACAGAAAGCAACAGTTGCGCTAAAGAGAATAGAAGCTCTAAATTTCCGTCTTGAAAAAATTCACCAAAAAATTAAAGCGCGTGCCGACAAGCTTGAAGAAAAAGGTGTTGACGTGACAGAGAGTAGAAAAATATTGGCTGAAGCTGAATCTAAAATACAAAAAGCAAGAGAGCTTTACAAAACACTGAAAGCAAATATTTCCGAGGTAACTCTGGAGGATTTGCAAGACAAAGAAAAAATAAAGAAAGCCAGAGAAATTGCAAAAGAGATAATTTCCTTGGCGCGCTCAATCAAAAAAGACTTGAAAGATGCTGTTTTGGCTTTAAAAAAAGCGAAACAAACTCAAAATGAAACAGAATAATTTAGCAGTTAACTAAAAATATTATGCAAGAGAACAACGTACAAAACCAACAAGCCCCTGCTGATTTTCAAAACACTGAAAATCAAGACAGACAAAACTACTCACAAGGAGGCAACCCCACACTCGCCATTGTAATTGTTATAGTGGCGGTTTTGGCCCTGGGCGCGCTTTATGTCAAAAATACATTTTTTACTCAAAAGCCGGAACAGCAAATAGAGCTTGATGATGCGCAAGCCACTCCGGAGGAAGCCTCCGAGGTGGTCTTAGATGAAATGTTGCAAGAAGTTAAAGACGAGAAAGCCGGAGCGATATCAAATGTATCGGATTCCGATGACATAGACAGTATAGAAGCTGACTTGCAAAACACGGACCTTGGCTCATTAGATGTTGATTTGGGCTTATAAAGCAAACAAGTCTTGTATTTATTGAAAACAAAAGCGCGTACGCGCTTTTGTTTTTGCTTTTATCGGTTTTCATGGTAAAGTTGCAATCATGTTGAAATTAATTAAAAAAGAAAAACTGCCAAACAGCAGGATAAAGCTTATCGCCTCACTGCCTTTTGATGAGGTTTCCAAGGAGTACGATAGGCAATTGGAAGAGGTGAGAAAAAACGCAACCTTTGACGGATTTAGAAAAGGTCACGCCCCCAAAGAGTTGGTAGAGAAAGAATACGGCAAATCATACATTATGAACTTGGCCACAAAGGCTCTACTGGAGAAACTCTATCCAAGCTTTATAGTGGAGCAAAAAGTTGATGCGCTGGGCGCGCCGGAGATAAAAATCGGTGAGATATCGGAAGGAGAAGATGTTGAAGTTGAAATTGTTGTTTCTGTTTTGCCGGAGATTAAACTTCCCGATTATAAAAAAATAGCCAAAAATATCTTTAAGGAGATAAAAGAGCAAAAGGTTTCCCAAAAAGAGCTTGATGATGTGCTGTTGCATATTCGCAAGCAAAAACTGCAAAGTATGCAGTGGGAAAAGCAAATGAAAGAAGGCAAGGAGCCCAAAGTAAAGCCTATCTCCGAGATTAAAGATGAAGAAGCGCCGGAGCTTGATGATGAATTTGTGAAAACCTTGGGTGATTTTAAATCCGTTGCAGATTTTGAAAAACACATAAAAGAAAACATCAAAAAAGAAAAAGAATTTAAAGAGCTTGAAAAACAAAGAATTGAATTTGCGGAAAAATTGGTGGAAGAAGCAAATATTGATTTACCACAAGTTTTAATTGATGCCGAGCTGGAGCGTATGCTGCGGCAGATGGAGGCGGATTTGGCGCAAGCCGGAATTACTCTTGAGATCTATCTCTCCCAAGTTAAACAAACCAAACAAGACTTGTTTAAACAATGGGACGAGGGGGCGAAAAAACGCGCTGCGTTGCAACTTCTTTTAAACGAGATAGCCCAAAAAGAAAAACTCACACCCAAAAAAGAAGATGTTCAAAAAGAAGTGGATGCGATAGTTTCTCAATACCCGCAAGCGAACAGAGAAGCGGCATTTGATTTTGTATACACTCAAAAAAGCAACGAAGCGGTATTTGAGTTTTTGCAAAACGGTAAAAAAGCCAAATAATTTTAGCTGAAAGTTTGCAAGTCGTGTATTAAATACAATAACAAGGTCGGACCTTGTAGGTTTCTGTTGGGGTTGTGTTCCAAACAAACCGGAAGGCATGATATAATTTTCATGTGAACTATCAAAAAGGAATCACGGCTCTTGAGGTTATAATTTCCATAGCCGTTTTTGTGGCGGTTTTTGTCGCCGTTACGGCATCTGTTATCTACTCTTTGAAAAGCCAGCAACACTCTCTTGAGTCGGCCGAGATTTTGTCCAATGCCAGGGAGCCTTTGCTTGAAATTATAAAAGACATCCGTGAAGCGTCTTACTCTGACATAGGGGATTATCCGATAAACTCTGTCTCAAGTAGCAGTGTTGTATTTTTTGCCGATATAGACAGAGATGCAAATATTGAAAAGGTAAAATATTTCCTCTCGGGTGATTCAATTTACAAACAATCAACTGAAGCAACAGGGACTCCGCTTGTATACCCTGATTTTGGAGACCCGAAATTGTTGGCAACCGGTGTGCAAAACTCTCAGCAAAACGAACCCCTTTTTAGGTTTTACGATAAAAACGGTTCCACAACAGAGGATATATTGGATATCGCTTCCGTTGAAGTAAACATTTGGGTGGATATAAATCCGCAGAGAGCGCCGTTTATTTATAATTTAAAAGCCTTAGCGACACTTAGAAATTTGACATGGTAAAAACAAACACAAAAGGAAGTATTTTAATTTTTACACTTATTTTCTCGGCAACGCTTTTTGTGGTGGTTTTGTCTTTAAGCGGGTTGCAACTTGCGCATTTGAAAGTGGGGCAATCTACCCTTTCAAAAGAGAAAGCGTTTGTCTTTGCCGAGGCGGGACTGCAATATTACAAGTGGTTTTTAAATCATTTTCCCGACGATACACAAGACGGGACCGGCCAGCCCGGCCCGTACAGACACACTTACACCGACCCTGAAAGCGGAGAAGTCGGCGCCTTTACTTTGGATATAACAGGCAAAAGATACTGTGGCGTACTGCAGTATGTTGACATCTCCTCAGTCGGTGAAGACAAAAACGACACCAGATTTAAAAGAAAACTCTCGGCAAGAATTTTAAGGCCGACCGTTGCCGAATACGCCTTTATCATAAATTCAAATGTCTGGGCCGGAGCCGACAGGGTGATAGTCGGTCCGTATCATTCAAACGGCGGAATAAGAATGGACGGAACAAACCAATCTGTCGTAACCTCTGCGGTTGAAAGCTGGTATTGCGATTCAACATTCGGCTGTTCCCCAGCATCAACCACCCCGGGCATCTGGGGTGCCGGAGCAAACAGTCATCTGTGGAAATATCCCACCCCGCAGGTTGATTTTGCGGGAATTACGGTTGATTTGTTTGAGATAAAAGATATAGCCCAAAACCAAGGAGGAATTTTTCTGCCGAAGTTCTCAGGAGGGTCTAAAACGGCGGGGTATCATCTGGTCTTTGACGGGAATACGGTTAATGTTTATAAAGTTACAAACACATATTATGCATGGTCAATTCACATTGATGATCCGACGGGCAACTGGTACAAAGACTACCACACAATAGCAAACGAAACTTTTGTCGGCTCCTACACTTTGGATGAGAATTGTCCGGTAATTTTTGTTGAAGACCAAGCTTGGATTGAGGGGAGAATACAAGGCAAAGTGACCGTTGCGGTTGCAGATCCGGAAACCTCTTTTGACCCCGATATTATAATTGCCGGAAATATTACATATACAAATGAAAAACAAGACGGCCTGACCGCCATAGCGGAAAATTCGGTTCTTATTCCTTTAATTGTTGATAGTGATTTGACGATAAGGGGAATATTTGTTGCCCAGAAAGGTTATTTTGGGAGAAATTTGTACCCTTGCTGGTATTCGCCCTATGATAAAAGAAATTCGCTTTCTGTTTTGGGAACAGTGGTTTCAAACCAAAGGCTGGGTACAAAATGGAGCTACTCAACTTGGGGTTGCTGGGGAGAGTGGTCGGGTTTTTCCCAAAGAGTGGGAAGTTATGACAGATACCTTGCATCTTCTCCGCCACCGTTTACTCCGCAACTTTCAAACCAATATAAAATCATAAATTGGAAGGAAGACGAAGTTTATTAGCAATTTTCTTGTTATGTACGGTTTTTCATATAGCGCGCAAAATGTAGGTCTTAAAACAAAAATAGTTACGGTTGAAGTTGATTTTAAAAAAGGGGGACCCAGAATGTTCAACATCGTGGGACTGCCGGATAAGGCAACCGAGGAGTCAAGAGAAAGAGTTGTACTTGCGCTGCAGAATTCAAGGCTTCCATACCCGGGTAACCCTTCAGGCAAGCTCACAGTCTCTCTCTCGCCGGCAGATTTGAAAAAAAGCGGTCCGCTTTTTGATGTTGCCATAGCTGTGGGGTTCCTCTCTTCTTTGGGAGAGATAAAGGTTAATCTTGAGAGAAGCTTGTTTTTGGGTGAACTCTCACTCTCGGGTGATGTGCTAAAGGTTAAAGGTGTTCTTCCTTTGGTGCAGGGAGCTAAGGAGAAAGGGTTTAAAGAAGTGTTTGTACCTAAAGGTAACGCCAAAGAAGCCGCGATAGTATCAGGTATTAAAGTGTTTCCGGTTGAGAATTTAAGAGGGCTTTATAATCATTTGCTTGGAAAAAGCGAAATTTTGCCTCAGCGTCCGAGTAAAATCTCCTTTAGACAAGAAGCGGAAGTTTTGCTTGATGATATAGTTGAGCAGGATTTTGCAAAAAGGGCTTTGCAAATTGCGGCCGCCGGCGGGCACAACTTGTCCATGTACGGCCCTCCCGGAACGGGAAAAACAATGCTTGCCAAAGCGTTCACTTCGCTTTTGCCACGTCTGTCCGAACAAGAAGTGCTTGAGGTTACGGCAATTCATTCTGTGGCCGGAAAAACGGATAAGCCCATAGTTGCACCTCCCTTGCGCGCTCCTCATCACAGCGCAAGCTACGCTGCCGTCTCCGGCGGAGGGGCGGACGCTTCACCGGGGGAGATAAGTCTCGCGCACAGAGGTGTTCTGTTTTTGGATGAGTTTCCGGAGTTTGACAGGAGAGTTATAAACTCTCTGCGACAGCCACTTGAGGATGGAAAAATTACCATCTCAAGAGCAGGGGTCTCCGTCAGCTACCCATCAAAGTTTATTTTGCTTGTTGCAATGAATCCTTGCCCGTGCGGGTACTATGGCAGTGACAAATGCATCTGCACCCCTTTTCAAGTTGGCAGGTACTGGAGCAAAATATCAGGTCCCATTATGGACAGGATAGACCTGTGGGTGGAGGTTTTGCCCGTCTCATACGGAAAACTTATGGAAAAAGGCGCGCAAGCTGATACTCAACACAAAAAAGCAAAAGAAAACATTTTAAATGCCAGAGCTCTTCAGGCTCAAAGGTATAAGTCACCATCCAGGCTTAATGCCGGGCTCTCGTCTCGCGGGATAAAATATCACATCAAACTCACAGATGCGCAAAAAAATTTGTTAAACAACGCTGCAGAAAAGCTTAATCTCTCACCCAGGGCGTATCACAGAATACTGAAAGTCGCCCGCACAATAGCTGACCTTGACCAAAAGCGAGATATTACCGATGAGCATATCCTGGAGGCGCTCTCTTTCAGGCCAAAGGATTTACCATATTAGAGATTTACAT
>JALWJR010000019.1 GCA_026996985.1 Candidatus Kaiserbacteria bacterium | reverse complement strand
CAACCACTCCCGTTGTTATTGACGAGACAAAACTCACAAGCAGAGCCAGAAGAATAATTTGTGATTTGGTAAGTTTTTCTAACTCCATTTTCAAATATTAACAAACTTTTAACAACAGGTCTACTAACTTTTTTTAACTTTTCTGGATACAGACAACATTATACCAACGGAAAACAAAAATGTTGCCAAAGATGAACCTCCTTGACTTACAAAAGGCAATGGCAGACCGGAGAGAGGCGCCAACCCCAAAAGAGCATACATATTGAAAAATGCTTGAAAGACTATAAGAAATGTTAAGCCAAACAAAAGAAAACTGCCAAAATAATCGGGTGCTTTTGAAGCCAAATACAAACCTCTGCCCAAAAACAGTAAATAAAGAAGTAACAAAAACAAGGCGCCCACCAATCCAAACTCTTCGGAGTAAACCGCAAAAATGGAGTCGGTTGTGGGCTCGGGCAAGTATTGAAATTTTTGAACCGATTGTCCGAAACCTCTGCCAAATACCCCGCCGGAGCCTATGGCTATTAAAGATTGAGTTATTTGGTATCCACTTCCTTGAGTGTCGGCAAACGGGTTTAAAAATGTTGTAAATCGCTCCAGTACATACGGTCTAAACATTGCCAAAACCAAAATCGCAACAACCCCCAAACTAACAACAAATGCCAGATGTTTTATCGGGGCACCGGATATGAAGTATAAAGATAAAATGGCTGCAGCTGTTATAACCAAAGTACCGGTATCGGGTTGTGCCAACAAAACCAAAGAAACCGCGGTTAAAATTGCCAAAATCGGAAGAAGTCCGAATTTGTAATCTTTTATTTTTCTATGATGAATTGATAGCCAAGAAGATACCAATATTACTGTTGCAATTTTTAATAACTCCGAAGGTTGAAAAGAAATCCCAAAAAGTGAAATCCATCTTGTTGCTCCTCCCGCGGAGACACCTATACCGGGAACAAACACAAGGGTGGTTAAAATCATCGCAAACCCAAAAAAATACCAAGATATTTTTCGCCAAAGTCTGTACGGTATTTTAGATGCGACAGTCATTGCAACAGCGCCCACTCCAAATCCTAAGGCGTATTGGCTAAAGATGGCGGATTTAAAAGTTGAAAACCCTTTTGGTATAAGACCCAAAGATGCCGAGAAAAAAATGGTTGCTCCCCAAACGATTAGCAGTAAAACAGACAAAAGAAGCCATCTGTCAACTTGTGTTTTTTTTATTCTCATTATCCGACAAGCGCTATAATAAATCCCACAAACCCAAAAATAATTGATAAAACCCAATACCTCATAACCACTTTCTCCGGTGGCCAGCCCTTGGCTTCAAAATGATGGTGAATTGGAGCAACTTTAAAAACTTTTCTATGGAAAAACTTTTTGGAGAAAATTTGAATTATATTTGAGGCCACAGTCATAACAAGCAAGGCTCCCACAATCGGCAAAACCGCTATTCCTATTCCTCCACCGAGCGAGTCTGTCATAAAAGCAATTGTCGCCAGAGTCAATGTAATTCCCATGGTTCCGGTTTCACTCATAAAAAATTGCGCCGGTGGAATGTTGTACCACAAAAAAGCCAGTGTGGCCCCCAGCATCGCGGCGGTAAATGCCGCGAGGTCAATTTGATCTTGGTATAAAGCTATGCCGGTGTAGACGGCAAATATTGTACTGAAAACTCCACCTGAGAGGCCGTCAAGCCCATCTATAACTCCGCTTGCATAAAGAGCTAAAGATAAAATCACAAAAAAACCAATAACAAAAGGACCCAAATACAAAACACCATCAAAAGGAATTGATATTCCATCAACTCCGAGTTTTGCATAAAACCACCAACCGACAAAAGAAGAAAGCAAAACAACAAACAATAATCTTCTTTTTAAAGAAAGACCGTTACCGTGGGAAGCAACATCAAGATAATCATTAAAAAGCCCCACCAAAGAACCTAAAACAAGCACAAAAAACGGTATCCAAGTCTGAGAACGACTCAAGAAGTTTAATTTTTCCGTTACTTTACTTGGAAAAAATATTGACAGAAGAACAATAATGGCGACGGTTATGATAACACTTCCCCAGACAACTATGCCACCCATTCGGGGCGTTCTTTTTTCTTTTTCTTTATGAATTTTATTAAATTCAACCGCTTCTGTTCCGTCAAACGCCACTTTGCCAGCTTTTTTCTTCCATACTTTGTACTGGTTTAGTTTGGAAATTAAAACAGGCGCTATGATGAGCCCGGTTGCAAACGCCAAAATAGCGGGAAGTATAACCTTTACAATATTCTCTATCAGCATAACAAACAGTATACTTACGCTTTGTCGTTTTGGCTAGTGTGTGGATAAATTGCCGTTAGAGAGCGGTTTTGTCTTTTGTAACGTAATCGTATGTTGCATTTATCAGTTTTATCATGTCATTAAATCTCCCTTGTTTGGTTGAACCGAGTACAACCGCAACGTATCTGTGCCCAAGACCCAAATCAAATGCCACGACCAGGTTTCCTCCCGCCAGATCGGTGTATCCGGTTTTTCCGGCAACAAATCCGGGCATATCACTTAATGCTTTGTTGGTATTTATTGCTTCAAGCTTCAACTCTTCATTTGTAAACGGCATTTTCTCGTATGCAGTATTTTCAAGCACATCGGGCATCTCATCTAGTGCGATTAAAAACAACTTTACCACATCAACTGCAGAGCCAACCGCGCCGGGCTGAAAGTCACTCTCATCAAGACCTGACGGATTGATAAAGTAGGACTGTTTCAGATTCAATTGCAAAGCAAATTTATTCATTTGCGAGACAAAATCAATATTTTTTTCTTTTTCCAAAAAAGAGGCAAGTTCGTTTGCCAGCTCGTTTGAAGAAGTTATTAACATAAAAGCCAGAGCATCTTTTTTTGTCCATAATTTACCCGCAAAAGGAATAACTTTCTTATTACCGGGAAGCAGTGAGTTTGCCACGGTTGCCGTCATCAGTTTTGTAATTGAGGCCAAAGGCAGTTGTGTATTCGGATTTTTGGCAAATAAAATCTTTGCGGAGTTTACATCATATACCACCACTGATTTGGCTTGCAGTTGCAAATTGTCAAATGGAGACGGTGGCAATATAGCGGCTGCCGCTGAGACTTGTCTGGCTTGTGTAGTAAACAAATTAACCGATAAAACGATAAGCAACAAAAGAAAAGAAGATAACGCTATCAATTTTATGAAAGAATACTCTGTCTGCTTTTGAGTGTCGTTCATACCTAGTGAGTTTATTATAAAAATTTAAGGTTGTCTAACAGATCAATATAATAACAATTGTTATGGGGTATTTTACCAGCCTGTTTTTAAAACGAGTTTCCTTCCGAGGTAAGATCAATTTTGTATAATTCCTCAAGTTTAACCTCTTCTCCCAGGCATTCCCGTTTTTGTTGTCTGTGTTTTCTGTTTAGTTCATTGTTTGCATCCGGAGTTAAACACTCTCCCATACCTACACCCAGAGTATAATATTCATCATTTATGGAAAAAATGTAAAATGCTTCCAAGATATTTTTCTCTTGTTGCAGAGTTTTAATAGCTTCTGGGCGATATATTTCATTTATTTTTTTACACCACAGACGCCACTGTGCTTCTTTTCCTTTTTTGATTTTATATATTTTTCCGGAAAACATGGGTTTATTATATAGTAAAACCGACAATAATTCCTAAAGCGCTTGCTTTAGAGGTTGTGTCGCTTTTGCTGCCGGGCAGGGACTCGAACCCCGATTACTTGGGCCAGAACCAAGCGTCCTACCATTAGACGACCCGGCAATTAGTATGGTTATGATACCTGCTCTTTGTCAAAACGCAACAAAAATCCTCGTTCGCGCTATACGCAAACGAGGATATTCAATCTAGTCTAATCCCTTTTCCGCCCTGCGATGGAAAGAGAAGAAACGGCAAGAGAAGCAAAGAGCGCCGCATCAAACAGTACCCATGATATCAAACCCATTTTTTCAGGGTCCAAAAATAAAGTGAGCAAGAACACGATTCCCAATCCGATCAAGCCAGTCGCGAACCATATTACCGATTCTCGCTCTGTAAACCGGGGAGAGAAAAGCAGTCCGATTAACACTCCGGCAAAAATAGGGAAGAAAAAAGCATAGCGGCGGAAAGCCATAAACCATCGGCACTGAGATGTTCACGAACCCGCAACACCCCATATAAGAAATACCCGAGCGCAAAGGTGGCCAAAACAATCGTGGTCACCCACAGCAGGACGAATTTGAATTTTGGCATGGTACTTCCCCTTTCTTTCTGTGTAAAAACCGAAAACTGCTTGAATAATACAATAAATATAATTATTTGTCAAGCATTGTAATTTCTAGAAAAATTTACCTTCAAGTATTTTATTTAAGCACTTTGTGAGGAAATCGATATTTTATAACTTGCTCGGATATGGCAACAATTTCTTTTGCAAGCTTTAACTGGTCATGCCTTATAAACGACCTTGTATGTGCAAGAGTATCACCTTTTTGAATCTCCGGTACGCTCTCTGAGAGTAAATTGGCTTTTACAACTTTTATGCCGTGGCAATCTGTTGAGCACCTGACAAACATTCCCTCTCCCTCTTGCTCTCTGTATCTTTTCTTTAAATTCTCATCTGCTTCTTGAGAGTTGCACAGCAGAATGTCAACTACTTCCGTTTGCAAATATTTGTGCAAAACGTCTACATAATCACAAGCTGAAAATCCGCTTGTCTGCCCCCTCTTGTTTGTAAGATTTGAAACGAAAATAATTGTCGCTTTTGTTTTTTGCAGAGCTTCTTTAATTCCATCTACCAAGAAATTGGGCAGTACACTTCCGTACAAATCGCCCGGACCTATCACTATAACATCGGCTTCTTCTATGGCCTCTTTTGCGTGCGGATTTATTTTAACCGGGTTTGCCAAAGAGATTTTTTTAACTCCAAATTCAAATATGCGCGGATTTTCATCAAGCATTTTTTCACCCGAAAGTATTTCTCCGTTGTTAAGTTCAACCTTCAGTCTCATATCCTCTTTTGTAACCGGTAGTACCTTGCCCTTTATGTTGAAAATTGCAGAAGCTTCTTCTATGGCCTTTGAAAAATCACCTGTTATTTTCTCAAGTGCCGTTAAAAGCAAGTTGCCTATGGTGTGTCCTTCCAGATTTTTGTTGGGAAAGCGATAAGTGAAAAGTTCTCGCAAAGTTGGAGTTGTGGAAGAGAGCGCAACCAAACATTTTCGTACATCTGTCGGTGGAAGAGCTCCAAGCTCATCTCTCAGTACCCCGGTGGTTCCACCATCGTCGGCCATTGAAACTATAGCTGTTATATCAAGCGGGAAATGTTTGAGTCCGGAGAGAAGTGTGAACTGCCCCGTTCCCCCGCCAATGGTTACAACTTTCGGTTTATATTTTGCGGATACTTTGTCTTGGCTTAAGTGTGTCGTGTCATTTACATACAAAAGCTTCCATTTGCCATCTGTATATTGCAAGTGAGTGATTCCGGTATTAAAAATTCTGGAGTTATCATATAAGTTTAAAACATCTTCGGCCGTAAAATTTTCACCTTTAAGGACATATGCTATAAACGCTTTTTTAAAAAATTCATGTGTTACAAGAGCCAGATTTTCCTCGGCGGAGTTGGCTAAAATTTCCGCAGTTTTTATAACTCTGTTTTTAAATTCTTGAAATGTCTCACCGTCGGAGAAGGTGTCCCCTTGCATAAATGCGCGTTTGTATGCGCTGTAGTATTCTTTGGCCTCATCGGAGTTTTTATCAAGACCTAAGAGTATTGAGGGGTATCTTCTCTCCGTCGCTTCCGGCAATTCAAAAACGGATACCCCTATTTTGGAAGAGATTGTTTTTGCCGTCTGCATCGCCCTTTTCATTGGGGATGAGTATATGGTTTCTATTCCAAATGAAACAAGACGTTTTGCGAGCATCTGAGCCTGTTTAATCCCCTCTTCGGTTAAAGGAGACTCACCTCCCGCTCTTTTTGCCGTCTTGTTTGCAACACTCTCAGCATGTCTTATCAGATAAACTTTTTTGGTCATTTTATTGGTATAAAGCTTTATTTGTTTAAAGTCAAGGGATTGCACTTTTCCAACAGAAAAAGAAAAAACGGGCCCGAAGGCCCGTCAATATTACACTTCTTCGAACTCAATATTGAGTTCGATAGTGTCTCCGGGGTCCGGAGCCACCCCTGCCGAGGTCCAGTCTGTTATAAACCGAACCCCCTTTGGGAGGTTTGGTATTTCTTGTTTGTGGAACCATGCCCATGCATGATCCCACAATGCATCCTTAACATTCTCATTGGTTTCTTGGAGTTCTACTTCGGCTTCGAACACCAAGTATACCTTAAAAGCAGCGACTACTTTTTTACGCATTTGTGTTTCTGGTCCTTTTTCCGGGCAACTCCTTTAACTTCTTATGCCATGCCCGGGTTATGACACAAGAAGTAACAACTATCTAATCTTGTAATATAATTATTGACTTATGTCAAGTCATATGTTCTTACAAAACAGATATATTATCT
>JALWJR010000018.1 GCA_026996985.1 Candidatus Kaiserbacteria bacterium | reverse complement strand
GGAGCAGGCTCCGAAAGATATAACTCGCGTGGTACAACGTACGGTTGTAAAAACAGTTGAAAAAGTCACCCCTCCGGAGGTTGTAACAAAAGTTATAAAAGAAACCGTTCAAACTCCCGACAGAACCCAAATAGTCAAAGATTCCATAAACAAAATAACCCCTTCGGTTGTCTCCATTTATCTTGGCGACAAGTTTTTAAGTAAAGGTGTTGCAATTTCAAACAGCGGACTGGTTGCCACAGATGCCAAAACACTGCCGGCAGGCACCGAATCCTTTACCGTAAAAACTCAAGAAGATACTTATGAAGCCCAAACAGTTTTTACCGACGAAGAAAAAAGTATAGCCCTTCTTCTGCTTAAAGGAGACAAGGTGCCTGCGCCCGCATCTATCTATGGAGAGAAAACAGAGCTTGGAATGCCGGTTATTTTAATAAGCGGAAAAAACGGAATTTCGGTTTCAGAAGGAATCGTATCTGAACTTTCAGTCGGAATGTTTAAAATTTCCGTTTCAGATGAAGTTTTACCCGGCTCTATTGCGGTAGTTGACGGAGGAGCGGTTTTAGGTATAAGCACTCAAACTGCAAGAGCCAATGGTCCAAAATGGTTTTTGGTTGGCAGATCTTTACTTTCGGCCGTCTCCCAATACTCGTCTGAATCAAAACAGTCTGAACCTGAAGAAGAAAACACCGACGAAAATTCAACTTCCACACAACAAAACTCTCAAACACAAAATGACGAAAACTCTCAACAGGCGGCATCGGCTGCAGAGGCTTTAAATTCAACTTCAACGCAAAATCCTTGACTTTGTAGCTACAATTTGTGATAATGTACCACATATGATGCCATTTCAGCAATTTACAACCAAGGCGAAAGAGGCGGTGCACAAAGCGCACCAAATAGCTATAGAGCGCGGGCAAAATCACGTAAACCCTTTGCATTTGCTCGCAGCGCTTCTCACCCAGGAAGAAAGTCTTACTCTTGCCATATTGGAGAAAATGGATGTAGACACCATACATCTGTATGACTTGATATATGACGCTTTAGAAGAGGGGGCTTCGGCGGACACTTTGTCTCCATCAATGCAACTTTACCTTACAAAAGAGCTGGCTCAAATTCTGCAACATGATGCAATGCATATAGCTGCCGGATTTGGAGAAAAAAACATAAACACGGAACATCTCTTTATTGCAATTTTAGACAGGCCCGGAGAAGCCAAAGCGGTTTTAGACAGCTTTGACATAAACAGAGGCGAGGTTGCAAAAATATACTCGGACATAAAAACCGGAAAAATAAAAGATATAGAGCCACCAAAACAAAACAGGGCAATTGCGCGCTTTACAAAAAGTCTGACAACTCTCGCGGTTGAAAACAAACTTGATCCGACAATCGGAAGAGAAACCGAAATTGACAGAGTAATACAAATACTCTCCAGACGTACAAAAAATAACCCAGTTTTGATAGGTGAGGCGGGAGTTGGAAAAACCGCAATAGTTGAAGGATTGGCGCAAAAAATAGCACTTGGAGAAGTACCGGAATCCCTAAAAGGAAAGGAGCTTGTATCTCTTGATTTGGGTCTTTTGATAGCGGGAACCAAATTCAGGGGAGAATTTGAAGAGAGATTAAAAGCCATAATGAAAGAAGTGGAGCGCTCAGATGGAAACATAATTTTGTTTATAGATGAGTTGCATACAATAATTGGCGCCGGCTCAGCCGAAGGGTCAATGGATGCGTCAAACATGCTTAAACCGGCTCTCGCCAGAGGTGAGATACAAGTAATAGGAGCCACCACTTTAAACGAATATCAAAAACACATTGAAAAAGACCCGGCTCTTACAAGAAGATTTCAGCCGGTCTTGGTTGAAGAACCTTCAATTGAAGATGCTATAACAATTTTGCGCGGTTTGAAAGAGAGGTACGAACTCTATCACGGAGTGAAGATTTCCGATGAAGCAATAGTCGCCGCCGTTAATTTGTCGGCAAGATATGTAACCGACAGATTTCTACCTGACAAAGCGGTTGACCTTATAGACGAAGCTTCAAGCGCTTTGCGTATTGCCCTGGAGAACAAACCGGAAAAACTGAAAAATACGGATAGAAAAATCTTAAGATTGGAAATAGAGAAAGAGGCTCTGCTTTCCGAAGCTCAAGAAGGAAAAAGAGGACCTAAACAAAGGTTACAAAAAATTGAAAAAGAAATAGCGGACTTGAAAGAGTCCGTATCTGAGCTTGAAATCGCTTGGGAGAATGAAAGAAAGGTCTTAAACAGAATAAAAAATATAACAAGAACACTGCAAGAGCTAAATCAACAAGCCGAATCGGCGGAAGCAAGAGCAGACATAGCGGAAGCCGCCTTAATAAGGCATGGTAAAATTCCGGCTCTTAAAAAAGAATTGCAATTGCAAACACAAAAACGAAAAAACC
The DNA here is from genome assembly GCA_026996985.1 of Candidatus Kaiserbacteria bacterium. Taxonomy (GTDB): domain Bacteria; phylum Patescibacteriota; class Minisyncoccia; order Phycocordibacterales; family UBA2100; genus S143-145. The sequence goes on along the minus strand of JALWJR010000018.1, from coordinate 4,152 downwards.
TTCGCAAAGGAAAGGCTATCATAAAAGAAGAAGTTACGGCCGAAGATGTTGCCAAAGTTGTTCAAAAGTGGACAGGAATTCCGGCTGAAAAAATGTTGCAATCTGAAATGGAAAAACTTTCTAAAATGGAAAGCTTTTTGCACAAGCGAATAGTTGGACAAAATGAGGCAGTATCAAAAATAGCTGATGCAATAAAAAGATCAAGAGCCGGTCTTGCAGATCCAAAAAGACCGATAGGTTCGTTTTTGTTCCTCGGCCCCACCGGAGTTGGTAAAACCGAGCTAACAAAAGCTTTGGCCGAGTTTTTGTTTGATGATGAAAATGCTCTGATACGTGTTGACATGTCGGAGTTTATGGAAAAACATGCCATCTCTAAAATGATAGGTTCTCCTCCCGGCTATGTTGGACACGAAGATGGTGGCAATTTAACCGAGAAAATAAGACACAGGCCATATTCGGTTGTACTTTTTGACGAGGTGGAAAAAGCGCACCCCGAGGTGTTTAACATATTGTTGCAAGTTCTTGATAACGGACAACTTACCGATGCAAAAGGGCGTTCTGTAAACTTTAGAAACACCGTAATTATTATGACAAGCAATCTTGGCGCCGAGCATATAAATAAAATGGCAACCTTGGGCTTCAGTCACAGAAAAGACGAAAAAGCTCAATACGAGCAAATAAAAGAAAAAATAGAAAAAACATTGAAAGACTTCTTTAGACCCGAGTTTATAAACAGACTTGATGAAATAATAATTTTTGACGTACTCTCCAAGGCTGAAGTGAAAAAAATAGCTTCAATGCACATACAAGAGGTAAAGCAAAGACTTGCCGAAAAAGGAGTTTCTCTAACTCTTGCACCTTCGGCTTTAACTCTGATAGCCCAAAAAGGTTATACTCCCCAATATGGAGCAAGACCTCTAAAACGTGTTGTACAAAAAGAAATAGTAACTCCCATAGCGCAAAAAATGATATCGGGTGAACTGAAAGAAAAAGACAAAGTAAAAGTTACGACAGAAAAAGATAACTTTATTTTTGAAATAAACAACAGCTCGCATAAAAAAGCTGTGATTAACAAATAGCAATTAACTTGAAATCACAGTCGGTAACTGCTAAAATTACCCTGGCGCGTCGGTGGCGGAGTGGTCAAACGCACGAGGCTGTAAACCTCGCGGGCTTTGCCCTACGTAGGTTCGAATCCTACCCGGCGCACAGAAAGCACGCGCAGAGCATGCTTTTGCGACGGGAGGGCTGACACAGAATCCTACCCGGCGCACAAACATTTTCTATGCAAATAAAAATTGTTTTAACGGGCAAACCCAAAAACTGCCTTAAAGATTTTATAGAAGAATACGTAAAGCGAGCAAATCGCTTTTTAAAAACCGAGCTGGTTTATGTTAAAGATAACAACAACTCAGAGGACAAAATTTTAAAGTTGGCGGATGCCAGCAAAAGTTTGCTTATCACTTTGGATGAGAGGGGAGAGGAGTTTACCACACTGGAGTTTGCCGATTTTTTAGAAAAAAATATCAAGCAAGGCAACAGCTTGATTTTTGCAATCGGTCCGGCAGACGGGTTTACAGCAAAATTCAAAGAAAAAGCAGACTTTCTTTTATCTCTCTCCAAACTTACAATGCCACATGAAATCGCCGGTTTAGCGCTTGCAGAGAGTGTCTACAGAGCTCTTTCGGTTTTAAACAACCACCCATACCACAGAGCATAACCTTACAAGGTCGAACCTTGTAGGTTATCTGTTTGACGGATTTGCGTTTTGGTTTGTTTTTTTACATAATAGTAAAATGCTGGTTTTAGATGTTGAGGCCTCAGGGGTAAACTATAACAAACACTCAATTGTGTCATTGGGCGCTTTGGATTTGCAAAATCCCGAGAACAGATTTTATGCCGAGTGCAGAATTTGGGATGGAGCTCATATATCCAAAGAAGCACTGGAAGTTAACGGTTTTTCCGAGCAAGAAATAACGGATAAAAATAAAATGACAGAGGCCGAACTCATCAGAAATTTTCTCGACTGGAGCAAGCAGCTTGAAGACAGAACTCTCGCCGGGCAAAACGTTTCTTTTGATAGAGATTTTGTAAAAGCGGCCACAGAACGCGCCGGACTTGATTACCCGTTTGCATACAGAACCATAGACTCTCACTCTCTGGCGTGGATGCACATGGTAAAAAGGGGAATACAACCCCCCATAGACAAAGAACACAAAAGGAGCGCTCTTGATTTGGATGCAATACTTAACTACTGTGGCATTCCGGAAGAACCGAAACCTCACAACGCACTCACCGGAGCGCTTTCACACGCCGAGGTAATATCACGCCTTTTATATGATAAAAAACTCTTACCCGAATTTGAGCAATATGAAATCCCATGGCAAAGGTAAACTTGTCTCAGCCGAAAGAGTTGATGCGCTTGAGAAAGAATTGATCAAATTTTTACTCAACTGGCAGGGGAATGTACGCGCCGGTGCGGATTTTGGCTGTGGCTTTGGAAGAGTCTCAACAATAGCCTCCATTTTGGGATATAGAGTCTTTTTGTTTGACTCTCTTGATCTTACAGAGCACTTTCAACAAATATCAAACGCGCTATCTTTAGAAAAGCTCATTTTCAAACAAGTAAATCTTGAAAAATTACAAAGAACTGATTTACAGCCAATATCTTTTGCTTTACTGCAGAGAGTTATACATTACCTACCGTATGAAAATGCCGTTAATCTTTTGTCTTTAATTTATGAAAAAATGGTATCCGGCGGAAAAGTTTTCGCCACAATCTCCACACCCGAGAGCGAATTTGCAAAAAGTTACCCTTGCGCGAACGTTCCGCTTGAAAAAAGATTTTGCAAAATAGAAAATGAAAAAGACAGGCTCAGGTTTGATGTACTTTCTCCCGTTTGTCTTTATTCCAAAAAAGAAGCTGAAAATCTTTTCTCTAAAGCGGGATTTAAAAAAGAGCATAGCGAACAATCTCGTTTTGGAAATATTAAAATGATATACTACAGACCATGACAGGAAAAAATAAAATCATATACATTGATATGGATGGAGTATTGGCAGATTTTCAAGCCGGAGTTGACAGTCTCACCGAAGGGCAACTGAGCAAATACAAAAAACCAACGTTAATACCGGAATTTTTCATCAATTTACCAACAGTTAAAGGTGCCAAAGAAGCGGTTGAAACACTTGCCAATAAGTACGATCTTTTTGTTCTTTCAACGGCTCCTTGGAACAACCCGCAAGCTTGGTCTGAAAAAAGAATTTGGCTTGATAAGCATTTTCCGGAATTTAAAAGAAGACTCATTCTTTCACACAGAAAAGATTTACTAAGAGGAGATTTTTTGATAGACGATAGAGAAGTAAACGGCGTCTCCGGTTTTCAAGGAGAGCATATACATTTCGGACAGCCTCCCTTTAGAGGTTGGGAGCAAGTATTAAATTATTTATTAAATAAGTAAAAAATATGTGTGGAATAGCCGGGTACATAGGTGAAATTCACAACCCCAAAGAGGTCCTGTTGAAAATATTAAAAAACCTGGAATACAGGGGATACGACAGCGCCGGAGTGGCATATGTTCAAGATAACAACATCGTATACAAAAAAAGCGTCGGCGAACTTAAAAACCTCATCCAACTTTTAAAGTCGGAAAAAGCAAGAAAGGGGGGTTTGGGCATAGGGCACACTCGCTGGGCTACACATGGCAAACCATCTGTTAAAAATGCTCACCCGCACAATGTTGGCGATGTGTTTATCGTACACAACGGAATTATAGAAAATTACAAAGAAATACAAGATTTTTTAGAGCAGGAAGGTTATAAATTTAAAACCGACACGGACACCGAAAAAGTGGCGGGACTTTTTGACTACTTTTTAAAGCAAACCAAAGACCCATTTGAGGCTTTCAAAAGCGCTTTGAAAATGCTCAAAGGGGCATATGCCATTGTGGCGTTTACAAAAGAAGGTGATAGAATTTTTGCCTCCAAACTTTCTTCTCCGCTGGTGTTGGGAGTGGGGGAAGGAGAGTACTTTTTGGCATCTGATGCTCTTGCTCTGTCAGATTTTACGAAGCGAGTTATTTACCTCCAAGATGGTGATATTTTACAAATAGATAAGCTGGGTTACAAAATTGATCACATAAACGGTAATGT
>JALWJR010000017.1 GCA_026996985.1 Candidatus Kaiserbacteria bacterium | reverse complement strand
GTTGTAACGTCTCCAACTGAAAGAATGTTAACACCCATGTTTATCATTGTATCATTTATTCACAATTTGCAAAAAAAGATTAATTTTATGATAAAATTTGAAAGTGGCAAAAGTTTTTATTACAAGACATATACCTGAGATCGGTATTGAAAAGCTGAAAAATTCAGGACTTGATTTGGTCTATATAGGAGACAGGCAACTTTCAAAAAAAGAGTTGATAGAAAAATTGAAAGAGCATAATCCGGATGCTTTGGTGTGCCTGCTTACCGATACGATAGATAAAGAAGTTTTAAGTAGCGCTCCAAATTTAAAAATTTGTTCAACTTACTCTGTAGGGTTCGGTCATATTGATTTGAAAGCGGCAGAAGAGTTGGGGATTGTGGTAACTCACACCCCCGGGGTACTTACCGAGACGGTGGCCGAGCATACTGCCGGGCTTATTTGCGCGGCGACACAAAGAATTGTTGAGGCTGATAAATTTACACGAGCCGGAAAATACACAGGTTGGGAGCCGGAACTTCTTTTGGGGCTTGATTTGAAAGGGAAAACACTGGGTGTTTTGGGAGCCGGACGAATAGGCACAAGAGTTGCCGAGATTATGCATCACGGTTTTAGTATGCGAATAATTTATCATGATGTTGCAGAGAACAATTACTTGCATGATGTTGTTGATGCCGATTTTTATCCGGAGCTTGAGAAAATGTTGCCCAATGTTGATGTTTTAACCGTGCATGTTCCGCTTTTGCCTTCCACAATACATTTGTTGGATAAAAAGAAACTTTTAATGCTTAAAAAAGGAGCGGTTTTTGTAAACACTTCAAGAGGCAAGGTGGTGGTGGAAAGTGATTTGGTTGACGTGCTTGAAAGCGGGCATCTTTTTGCGGTTGCGCTTGACGTTTATGAATTTGAACCTGAAATCACAAAAAAACTTCTTGAGCTTCCAAACACTGTTTTAACTCCTCATATAGCCAGCGCATCAAAAGAGACGAGAGATAAAATGGCAGAGATGGTGGCCGACAATATAATCGCTTTTTTCAAAGGTGAATCTCCCAAAAATCAAGTAAAATTCTCTTGAAAATACGGAATGTGTTAAACCGCTGAATTTGCAAAATCTCTGGAGTTTTGGGTTGATTTTGCTATAATTTTAGCATATCAAATAAAGTAAGATCATGATAAACATTACCTTAATAATTTTTGTTATTTTGGTTGTAGCCGTAATTTTGCTTTACAACCGTCTTGTTACCTATAAAAACAGGGTAAAAGAAGCCTCAGCCGACATTGATGTGCAACTTAAAAGGCGGGCAAATCTTATTCCAAATTTGGTTGAGGCGGTTAAAGGTTATATGGGACATGAAAGGGAAACTTTGGAGAAGGTGGTTGAACTTAGAACAAAAATTCTTGAAGGACAAAACAGTAAAGAGAAACTGCAGGCGGACAATATGCTAACGGACGCTCTTAAAAGTGTTTTTGCGGTTGCCGAGCAGTATCCGGATCTAAAGGCAAACCAAAACTTTTTGGAGCTTCAAAGAGAGCTTACGGATGCTGAGGATAAGATTCAGGCTGCGCGCAGATTCTACAACAGCAATGTGCGCGATTACAATACGGCTCTTGAAATGTTCCCGACAAACCTCATAGCTTCTTTGTTTAAGTTTAAACCGGCCGAGTTTTATGAAATTGAAGATGAAAAAGACAGGGAAGTTGTAAATGTGTCTTTTAAAAGCGATAATACTGAAAAATAAATATATGAAGCAACGTTACGGAAAACTTGTAAGAGATTTAATACCGCAAAAACTTCGTCTTGACGGTTTTGTGGTAAATGAAAGAGAAATGGATGATGACGAGTACAAAAGAGAACTGCTTTATCTTTTGATAGAAGAGGCTGAAAATTTGCGTAAAGCCGGTTACGACCCGAACAACAAAGAGGAGTTGCAAAGTAAAATGGCGGACATTTTTGAGCTGATAGAAACAATTGTGAAAGAATTTAATTTATCAAAAGGTGAAATAGAGACTTTGCAAGCAAAAAAGAGATCCGAAGAAGGCGGGTTTGAAAAGAAGATATTTTTGGAATCAACAATCAAATAAGTTAACTTTAAACTATGAACCTCTACGAAATACAACAACACAACAAAAGAAAAAGCATGTTAATGCTTGCCGTGTTTTTGTTTGTGGTGTTAGGGCTCGGCTGGCTTTTTGCCACCTACCTTAACAATGTTTGGATTCTTTACGCCTCAGCTTTGTTTGCCATTGTGATGAATGTCGGTGCTTACTGGTTTTCAGATAAAATCGCGCTTGCAAGTGTTGGGGCAGTACCGATTGACAAGAAAGATAATCCGGAGTTGTACAGATTGGTTGAGAATTTAACAATTGCATCGGGTCTTCCCATGCCCAAAATTTATATCATAAAAGATCCGTCTCCAAACGCCTTCGCAACCGGAAGGGACCCGCAGCATTCCGCCGTTGCCGTAACAGAAGCCCTTTTGCAAATTTTGGATAAAAAAGAGTTGGAAGGAGTACTTGCTCATGAACTGTCACACATTCAAAACAGAGATACGCTGGTTATGACGGTGGCCGTTGTACTGGTTGGGTTTATCTCCATTTTGGCAGACATGTTTTTGAGAGTGTCATTTTGGGGAGGGGACAGAGACTCCGGAAAAGCAAACGCTTTGTTTGTGATTTTGTTTGTAATCGCTTTGATAGTTGCCCCGATAGCCGGCCAACTTTTGCAACTTGCAATTTCAAGAAAAAGAGAGTATTTGGCTGACGCTTCGGGAGCTCTTATTACTCGCTATCCGGAAGGTTTGGCTTCCGCTTTGGAAAAAATCGCTCACTATGGCAAGCCGATGCGGAAAGCGAATTCTGCAACAGCTCATTTGTTTATAGCAAACCCGTTTGGTGAAAAAGGAAAAAGTTTTGCATCTAAAATTCAAGAATATTTTTCAACTCATCCTCCGATAGAAAAACGCATACAGGCCCTAAGAGGAATGCAAGTTCAAGATTAAACCCGGTAAGGTTCTTAAACAAGCACTTTGTTTCAAACAATCAAGCGTTTTTGCTTAAACAAGAGTTTGCTTTTTAACATTAAAACTTTACAATAATGGCATGAGTTTTTTCGCCCCAAAATTGGGAATAGATTTGGGAACAACCTACACTTTGGTTTTTGTTCCCGGTAGAGGAGTGGTGCTTAGAGAACCCTCTGTGGTTGCGGTTTCCGAGCAAGAAAACAAAATTTTGGCGATAGGTGATGATGCCAAAGAAATGCTTGGACGCACTCCGGATGATATAGTTGCATATCGTCCGATGAAAGACGGGGTGATAGCGGATTATCACGTCACGGAAGCAATGCTTCGTTATTACATGAAAAAAGCTCTTCCCAAGTTTAACCTATTTAAGCCCGATGTTTTAATCTCTGTTCCTGCGGGAGTTACTTCAACCCAAAGAAGGGCGGTTATAGAAGCGGCACTGAAAGCCGGGGCAAAAACGGCGCAAGTTGTGAAAGAGCCGATTTTGGCCGCCATAGGCTCGGGAATACCCATTCAAAAAGCAAGAGGGCACATGATTGTTGATATAGGAGGGGGAACAACAGATGTTGCTGTGATATCTTTAGGTGGAATTGTAAGTAGTACTTCGGTAAAATGCGCCGGCAACAGAATAGATACGGCAATTGCCGATTATGTCAAAAGAAAATACAACCTTGCCATAGGAGACAAAACCGCAGAGGCCATAAAAATAAAAATCGGCTCGGCTCTACCTTTGGAAGAAGAGCTGTCTATGGATGTAAAAGGTAGAGATTATTTGACAGGTCTTCCTCACCTGGTTGAGATAAAAACAAATGAAATAGTTGAAGCTATTGATCAAGAGCTAAAGGAGATAGTAAGAGCGATAAGAAAAGTGTTGCAAGACACTCCTCCGGAGCTTGCTGCGGATATTATTGACAACGGGATAACAATGACCGGTGGGTCCAGTCAATTGAGAAAATTGCCCGAGCTTATTTATAAAAAAACGGGGGTTCGCGCTCAGGTTGCCGAAGATGCGCTTTACAATGTTGCAAAAGGAACCGGAATTGCTCTTGAGCATCTTGATACTTACAAAAAAACGGTACTTGCAAAACGATAGTTTACAGCTTAAAGTATTTCTCAATCCAGCTGTTTGTGCGTTTAAAGTCGTTTGGAACAATTAAAATAAAATCTCCTTTGTTTGCGGTTTTGGAAATGTATTCAATAGCTTTATCTTCTCGTATTATTCTTATTGCTTCGGTTTTTGGATTTTTGTATTTTTTGATTTTTTCCATTAAAGCATCATGAGCTATTTTTGAAATTTCGCCCACTTCTCTGGCAAAGCGCGGTTTTACGCTTGAGACCCCGGTGTTTGGTTTTTTGTATTTGCCGTCTATCTTGTCGTATACAACCACAACATCAAAAAGGCCGTACAGTTTTCTTCCGTAATCTTGCAGTTGCCTATCAATGCGGTCTACCGCAAATCTGACAAGCGCAATCGTTTTGTTTTTGGAGCGTTTTCTGGCAAAACTTGATGCCACCTTTAAAGATTCAATTTCATGAGCGTAATCAACAAAAATTTGATATTTGCCATTGTCTATAAGATAAGATCTTCCGTCTTCTTTTTTTGTTTTAAAGTTTGCGATGTGTTTGGCATATTTTTTCACTTTGTCTATGGATTTGGTGAAAGCAAACAATAAGGAGATGGTGGCCAGCACAACTCCGGCAAGAGCTTCATGCTCGCCGTTAAATATCCAGTTTATATCCTCAAGGTTTAAAATAAAATACTTTTTGGTGTTTTTGTGAATGTAGATTTTTTTATCTCGCAGTTCAACCGCAACTTTGCCCGATTTTATATGCCCGGCAATATCAAAATGTGTTTTTTTATCGGAAAAGAAATAAGGAATTAACGTTGCGTTTGATTTTTCCGGTATTTTATTGAGATTTTTGCATACAAACAAATCATTGGCGTTAAAGCAAGCGTTGCTGTCTTCCAGAATGGAGAGTCTGGAGAATACGATTTTTGCTTTGTCAGATGCAAGTTTCTCTTTTGTTTTTACCCTTACACCCAAATGATCGGTATATACATTATGAAATAAACCTATATTGTTTTTGGCAAAACCCAAACCCATAGCTCCGGCGCTTCCTATTGATGTTTCCAAAATGGCTATGGAATTTTCTTTACCTCTCAGTTCATATAAATACTTTCCCGGGCAAACTGTCGGAGCGGCCTGTTTTAGAAACAAAGAATCTTGAAAGGAGCTTTTTCTTTTTCCGTTTAGCTTGTGTCCGTCTGAGTCTACCAACAAGACATTTGAAATTTCTCTTTTAGAAGTATATGTTCAAACAGGCGCGCTATTGAAGTTTTTCCTTTTGTTCCGGTTATGGAAATTATAAGCGGTTTTTTTGATTTTTTCATGCGCGAAATATAGCATATTACATATAAGAAAGTAAGCTTGCCTTAAATGAGAAAGGCAAGTAAAATAGCTTTGGGAGTGAAAATGTATTGCGCGATACGCGTGTTCATTCCCAGATGAATTAATTCAATAAGGCTCGGTGGCGAAGTGGTAAACTGGCAGAGGCCGGCGGTCTGCGCAATCCATCACGTTGCGCGATGCTCGTGTTCATTCCCAGATTAATTACTTCAATAAGGCTCGGTGGCGAAGTGGTAAACTGGCAGAGGCCGGCGGTCTGCGCAATCCATCACGTTGCGCGATGCTCGTGTTCATTCCCAGATTAATTACTTCAATAAGGCTCGGTGGCGAAGTGGTAACGCAGCGGTCTGCAAAACCGCGATGCGCGGGTTCGATTCCCGCCCGGGCCTCCATGATAACAAAAACAACCGCAACAAAATTTAAAGAACTTGTAAAAACTTTTTCTGAAATAGATGAAAACGACAGAGTGTTTATTATTCCCACAGACACCATATATGGAATATCCTGCAGACTTACCGACAAAAAAGCGCTACAAAGAATTAAAAAAATCAAACAAACGGGAAGAGAGCGAAAAGGTTTTGTTGTTTTGGTGGCAGATTTTTCTCAACTTAAATCGTTGGGAGTGAAAATTGACAAAAACCGTAAACTTTTTTTGGAATCAGTATGGCCGGGTCCCGTCTCTGTAGTATTTCCGGAAGCTAAAGGGTTTGCTTTTAGAATTCCAAGATTTCAGGAATTGCAAAAACTTCTCTTAAAAACGGGTCCTCTTATTTCAACATCGGCAAACAAGCATGGTAAACCGCCGGCAAAATCCGCCAAAAGCGCTTTTTTGGTTTTTAAAGATGCTGTTGATGCTTATATTGATGTTGGAGTTTTGAAAAATCCACCCTCAACGGTTATAAAAATTATTCGCTGATGTGCTACAATACTTTTATGAAAAAAATATTTTCCATTATACTTTTGACTCCGTTTTATGTTTTTGCGGCCGGACCGCTTTTGCCAAATTGCGCTCCTGACTGCAAGTGGCAAGATTTTATAACTTTGGCAAACAATGTGTTGCAATTTATGATTTATTTGGCGGTTATAGTTTCTGCGGTTATGTTTGCTTATGCTGGTTTTTTGTATCTGACAAGCGGTGGTTCAGCCGAAAAGCTTAAAAAAGCTCACTCTGTTTTTTGGTCAGTTTTTGTAGGTATTATTATAACTTTGGTTGCTTGGGTTGCGGTTGATACTCTTTTGAATATTTTAACGGGCAAAGGGGTGCAAGAGTGGAGCAAGCCA
>JALWJR010000016.1:1451-6817 GCA_026996985.1 Candidatus Kaiserbacteria bacterium | reverse complement strand
TAGAATTTAACGATGATATTTTTGTTATTGACTCCGGTTTTATGTTTGAAGATGAAGAAAGACCGGGTGTGGACTTTTTTCTGCCAAACACCAAATATCTTGAAGACAGAAAAGAAAAGGTAAAAGCAATGATAATAACACACGCCCATCTTGACCATATTGGCGCCATTCCTTTTATTTTGGAACGTATAGGAAACCCGCCGATTTACGCAAACGAGCTTACCGCCGTCATGATAAAAAAGCGCCATGCTGAGTTCCCGCACTTGCCGGAGCCGAACATTAAAATCGTAAAGGGGGGAGAAACCGTTCGCATCGGCGCGCTTCCGGTCACTTTCTTTGATACCACTCACACAATACCAGATTCAATGGGTGTGATTATAAAAACACCTTTCGGAGGTGTGACGATAACCGGAGACATTAAGCTTGATCACGTTGACGGAAAAGTAATGGAAAGCGAGAAAAAGCATTTTGAAGTGTTCAAAAAAGAAAAGATCCTCCTTTTGATGATGGACTCCACAAACGCCTGGAAGCCCGGCTGGTCAATTCCCGAATGGAAAGTATTTGAAACTTTTGACAAAATTTTGGAAGAGTCAAAAAACAGACTTATAATAGGAACATTCGCATCTCACCTTGAACGTGTAATACATGTAATAGAAAAAGCGGAAAAGCTGGGCAAAAAAATTGTGGTGGAAGGTCGTTCAATGAAAAACAATCTTGCGATAGCTCAAGAGCTGGGTTACTTGAAAGTAAAGAAAAACACCATTATCCCGGCTGACCAAATAGAAGAATATCCCGACAATAAAATAGTCATTCTTACAACCGGGGCCCAAGGTGAAGAGTTTGCCGCTTTAACCAGAATTGCCAACAAAACACACAGGTATATAAAACTGAAAGAAACAGATACCATCGCTCTTTCTTCTTCGGTTATTCCCGGAAACGAAATAGCGGTTCAAAAACTACGCGATATGCTTGCAAGACAATGTCATAACATAATAACGTATCAGACAAGCGACATTCACGCTTCGGGACACGGAAACGCGGAAGAAGGAAAATGGATTATAAAAACCATCAAACCGAAATTCTTCACTCCCCACCACGGATTTTACTTTATGTTAAAGGCAAATGTTACAAACGCCGAGGAGGTTGGAGTTCCGCTTGAAAATTCCGTCATACCGGATAACGGAACCATAGTTGAAATAAGAAACAAAGGACAAGAGATTGTCAAACTGCAAGAGAAAGCTCCGTTTAAACCGAAAATAGTTGAAGGATATCAGGTAAAAGATATTCAAGAAGTTGTGATAGCCGACAGAAAAGCGCTTGCCCAAGACGGAATGTTTGTTATTGTCACAACCGTAAATATGAGAACCGGAAAATTGCGCAAATCTCCCGACATTATCTCGCGCGGTTTCGTTTATCTGCGCGAGTCACGCGAGCTTTTGGATCAAACTCGCCTTATAGCAAAAAGAATTGTTGAAGGAGCGTTTGCGCGTTCAAAAACGGTTGATATAGACGCGCTAAAGGCTGAGCTTACCCGTGAAATTTCCCGTTTTCTGCTTCAGCAAACTCATAAAAACCCGATTGTTATCCCCGTTGTGGTTGGAGTGTAAAATTTTGCTTTAGAGAAAGTGTGTTACAATATGAACATGACAGCGACAAAAATAAAATTTCATTGGTATCAAAAAAGTCTCTTACGGACGGGACTTTTTTGATGCAGTCGCACTCTCCATCACAAAAGCCCCTTCCGCAAGAAGGGGCTTGTTCTTTCCAAATAAAAGGAGCAAAGCAAATGCAAAATGTGTACAAAACCTGCCCCGAGTGTCAAAAGGAAGTTCCCGAACAAGAAGTAAACTGTTTTGGCAAATGCATAGACTGTGAAGCAAAGGCAAATCCGGGCAGATTAAAAAGCATGTTATACGCAGACTGCTACACTCCCGATGTTGAACCACCCAAAGGGTGGTAGTGTAAACGGGCGCAAAAGGCGCCCGTTTTTATATCATTCGCAAAAAAATTTATGGGTCTAATTTGTATCCTTCAGTTTGAAAGCTACAAGTGCGCCGAGTAAAACAAAAACTCCCAATGCTGAAAAAAGAAAACCGAATGAGGCAAAAGAAAATATCAAAACTCCAAATAAAGAACCTACAATGTTAGATAGCGGATAAAGCGCTCTGAATGCCGTTATGGTCTCAGTATCTGTACCGTCTACATGTTTGAAAAAGTAACTTTCCGTAACGGTTGAGACAAACGCCGCTCCCACTCGCGTAAGAACCAAAACCGAAGCTACCAAAACAAAAGACACAAAAGAAAGATAATCCAGAGAACCAAACAAAACCGTTGCAATTGCCATTATAAGAAAACCCAAAATCATCATTTCTTTCTCCCCTATTTTGTCGGCCAAAAATCCTACGGGAACGGTAAGCACAATAAACGGCAAAAGCATAATCGGCAAAATAAAACCAACTTGCTCAAGAGTAAATCCCAAATGCTCCACCAGATAAACCGAAGTGTACAAAACCATAACACTGTAGAAAAAATACAAAACAAATTGCGCAAAAAATATCTTTTTTATATCATCTTGGGCTTTGAAAATCTTAAACAAATGCTTGAGTCGTAAAACGCGAAAATTTCTGTCTGTCGGGAAAAGATTTCTTTTTAAAAAAACCAAAAGCAAAAACGGCAAAAAAAGCGCCACGCTCCCCAAGTACAAAGCTGAAAAATCTCCTCCCTTTACAAGCTGACCACCCAGAAACGGACCGGCAACAAAAGCTGTGTTTGCCATCATCAAAAAAAGAGCTCTTTGCACTCCGGTATGCTTCTCCGATGTGTTTGACTTCTCCATTAAGGTATCAAGCAGAACAACTATAGCCGCTGAGGGTATGGCCGACAAAATCAAAGCCCAAACCGATAATATTTTCCCGCCCAAAGCAACAAACAAAAAAGAGATAAGATACAAAAAAGAATAGAACATTGCTGATCGTCGAAGACCCAGAGCTTTAAATACGTAAGAAGTTGCAAGAAAAGAGAAGAAAGCGAAAACGGCGCTTAAAGACAATATTATTGAGATTTGCTCTATTGAAAAACCCAAACTGTCAAGAAAGTTTGCCGTAAAATATCCAACAGTGGCCAACTGAAAAGAAAAAATAAAATTCAAAACATAGGCTAGTCCTCTCATTTTTTTGTTGTATGTTGCTGTATGTGGCAATACCATGGCAATTTGTTAAATATTTTTATAAATAACGTCTTTTCTTTCAACAACAACTTCCCAACCTCTTTTTTTGGCCTCCAAGTATAAAATTTTGTTTGGATTAAACGCTATCGGTCTTGTAACTTTCTCAAGCATGGCTATATCACTGTGTGTGTCACCAACGGCAACTGAACGCTCCGGGTCTATGTTAAGGTTTTCATCTTGAAATACCCTTTCAACTATTTTGCCTTTGTCAAAAATCAACTCTCTGTTTAGAATCTGCCCGGTAAATACATCTTCATCTATCTCAAACATTAACCCGTAAACTTTATCAAATCCGTAATTCTCGGCAAACAAATCCGCTGCGATTTTGGAAGAGTGTGTAATCGCAACCAAAAAATACCCTTCATCTTTCAACTCTCTTATAAAGTCTCTTGTGAAGCGATAAACTCTTTTGTCTCTTCCCGTTAAAGAGTCTTTGACCGCCCTGTAGAAATCCTCAACCCTTACCCCGGCGATATAGTCGTTAAAACCCTTAACCAAAACATCCAGATAATCTTGATAACTCCCCTCCCTGTTCAGCCATCTTTCATATTTGGGCTTTGCCCTCTCTTTGATGATCTCGGGTAAAAGCCCTCTTTCTATCATCAAATCAACATACACCAAAAACAAGCTCCATCTAAACAGAGTTCCGTCTATATCAAAAAAAGCGACCGGTCTTTTCATGCTTTAAATATAACAATTTAAAATGAGCTTAACAACAAACTCCTTGTAAAAAACAAAGAAAAGAATATAATCATCACCTTATGGAAAGCGCATATCCAATATTGGCGGTTTTATTTTTGATGACCGTCTCGGTATTTGCATACGTGTTTGCCAAAAGGCTCAATTTTCCTTACACGCTTTTTTTGGTTTTTATCGGAGTTGTGCTGGTTCCCCTCTCTTATACCGATTTATTTTCATTTCTCCAAACATTTAAGCTGACACCTGAGTTGTTGTTTTATATCTTTTTGCCAACACTTCTTTTTGAGGCGGCATACAATATAAAACTCAATCAACTTGTCAAAAACATAAAACCTATTGCATCTTTGGCTGTTGCGGGACTGCTTATAAGCGCGTTTGCTACCGCGATTTTGTTGGATTTAGCGTTAAAACTTTTTGAAATTCAAATTCCTTTTATGGCCCTTTTGCTTTTCGGCGCAATCATATCGGCAACCGACCCTGTTGCGGTTATTGCAATGTTCAAAGAATACGGAGCGCCCAAAAGGCTGGCTTTAATTTTTGAGGGAGAGAGTCTGTTTAATGACGGTACCGCTGTTGCCCTTTTTCTATCTGTTTTATACCTAATAAAAGAGGGTGAGCAGATAACTTTAGCCACCATGCCGCAGATCGGCGCCAAATTCACAACAATGATAATTTTAGGGTTTGCAATAGGAGTTATCAGCGGTATTGTATTTTCCAAACTGTTGGATTTCGCCAAAAGCAGACATTTGCAAGTAACCTTAATGCTCGTATCCGCCCATTTAACTTTTCTTTTATCCGAATTAATATCTCACCACCTGCAAGAATACTCGCACTTTTTGGGCATATCACCGATTATAGCAACCGCAATCGCCGCAGTTGTTCTCGGAAACTATGGAAGATACAAATTGCCTCATGAAGTTGAAGAGTACGTAAACAACTTCTGGCACTACTTCGCTTTTCTTGCAAACTCGCTGGTTTTCCTTTTGCTGGGATTGATTATAGCCGGATTAAATATAAATTACTCCGAGGTGATAATACCGGCAACTCTGGCCATTGTATCTGTCATAGTCGCAAGAGCGATAAGTGTGTACCTGCCCCTGTCTTTAACTTCAAACGATATACCAAAAAGCTGGCAACACTTGCTTGCATGGGGCTCTCTGAGAGGAGCGCTTGCCGTGACCATGGTGTTGCTTATTCCAAACGATATTTCAATTGCAAATTGGCCTTTTGAAACCTCTTTTAAAAACTGGATGATGGCAATGGTGATTTTGTCCATATTTTTCAGTCTCTTTGTAAAAGGGCTTACAATTCCCAAAATTATGAAAGCGTTTGATTTGGTTGGTAAATTAACGGTAATAGAAAAGCTTGAATATTTGTTGGCAAAAATTTATGCGTATTCAAATGTTCTTTCAGAGCTTAAATATTTACGTAATTTTGAATT
>JALWJR010000016.1:0-1441 GCA_026996985.1 Candidatus Kaiserbacteria bacterium | reverse complement strand
TCAAAACGAAAACTACAAATCAAGAATTAAAAAATATAAAACCGAACTACAAAAAAGCGCTCTCAAACTTGCAAATGAAGCTAATAAACACAAAAATAAGTTTCTCACCATTCTTCACTACTTTGCGGTGGGTATTGAAGAAGAACTGCTTAAAGAATTATATGCCAAAGGAGAGGTTACCGAGAAGGGCTACAAGAAATTCTTACAAAAACTTGATGCGCAAAAAATTGAGCTTCAGCAGGAAAAAGGAAGTGTGTCAAGCTTTGATAATATTTTCTACAGCGACTTAATTGAAAAAATATTGCATTTCGGAAAATCAAATGCGACTTTGAGTTTAAATGACAAATATCTCTACTATAGAGCTTTGTTTTTGTCTGCCAAAAAAGTGCAGGATGCGCTCTCAAACATCAAAAAAACCTTGCCTGAAGATGAATTTATTTACAAATCAATAGAAACACTCAACAAACACTACAAAAAATTTGCTCAAAAAAGCTTTGAAAAATTGCAAAAACTGCTAAAGGAAAATGAAAAACTCTTGGTTGTATATCAAGACGCAACCGAAAACGAGTTAAAGGATAATATAAGAAATACAATACTCAAACTTAAAAAACAGCATTTGATAACCGGCAAAGTGACTCAAAACTTGTTGGGTGAATTTAAGTGCGAAAAAGAATAGAGCCCCTATTTATTTTGATTTGGGCCACACATCGGAAGCTTTGGGATATATCTTTGTCAGCTCATGATCTTTGCAATCATGTTTTTTGGCCGGGCAGATGTATCTGCCATAGAGAACAAAGCCGTTGTTTATGTATTTCCAATATTTCTTTGGAATTAACTCTTCAAGACATTTTGCTATTTTGTTAGGGTTTGGGCTGTCACATAAATCAAATTTCAGAGCAAACCTTCTTACGTGAGTGTCAACCGCAATTCCCTCCCAAATATCAAAAAGCTCACCCAAAACCACATCGGCCGTTTTGAAGGATACTCCGGGCAATTCAAGCAAAGCGTTCCTTTCTATCGGTACTCTGTTTTTGTATTTGTGACAGATTATCTCCGCAGTTTTTAAAATGTTTTTTGCCTTGTTTCTGTAAAAAGAGAGTTGGTTTATCATCTTTTCAAATTTGATTTGAGAGAGTTTCGCAAAATCACAAGCGGTTTTATATTTTTTAAAAATCTCTTTTGTTACTTCGTTTACTTTTTTATCCGTCGCTTGCGCCGAGAGTATCACCGCCACCAAAAATTGAAATTGAGTTTTGTATTTCAACTCGCTTTTCGGATTTGGATACATTCTCTTGAGAGCGCGCGCTATCTGAAGCGCTCTGTTTTTTCTTTCTTCGGTATTATACATTTTTCAACTCTTCTTCAACTTGTTTTGCCACTTCCTTCACTTTCTCCTCATCTTTTTCAAATCGTTTTTGTCCATTCGAAATTGCTGAATCCA
>JALWJR010000015.1 GCA_026996985.1 Candidatus Kaiserbacteria bacterium | reverse complement strand
TATTCTATATATTCAATGAGAGCAAGAAGGGCGGGAGGCAATAATAATGATTTTGTAAATCTAAATGAAGCATACATTATGTTTCAAAGACCGGAGCCCGACGCTAAGATTTTAGACCAAGACGGAGCCTTGTATGATCTGTTGGAGATAGTTATACAATCACCACAGGGTGACAGGTTAAAGATTATAGTAAACGCTTCAGGGTTAATATCGGTACAAAGGGTTATAAATTAAGATGATAAGCATGATTCATTTGATATTAAAAAGTGCAAATGACAGAGGATTTGCTCTTTTGATGGCTTCTTTGATTGCTTCACTTCTTGCGACAATAGGTTTAACTCTTTATGTTTTGGCTGAGAAAAATATAAGACTGTCAGCAACAGGAAGAGAATCTCAAAAAGCTTTTTATGCGGCGGATGCCGGAGCAGATTGCGCTTTGTTTTTTAACTTTTACTATGATGCGTTTGCCACCTCTACAACTTTTACGGAAAAAGACAAAATGAAGTGTGTCGGACAAACTCTTTATGAGTCGGATACAAATACAGAGAAAGGGCATCTTGGCGGTTGGGATGAAGATGCGCAAATTGGAATCACGGACTTTAAGTTTGATTTGCCTGTAACTGAGGCGAATGGAGCATCTGCAAAATATTGTGTGATTGTGCGAGTCGAGAAGTTTGTAAATGAAGAAGGTTTTAACAGTACGGTTATAGACTCCAGGGGGTACAATACCGACTGTCAAAACAAAAGTTCAGGCTTAAGGGTTGTGGAAAGATCTGTAAGACTTTCAATGTAGAAATGTTGTTTGCAGTAGAGCGCCTTTATTGTTAATATTGTCGCATGGTTAAGATTTCGGTGAAAAAACTCTCGGAGCTTTCTCATATTGATTTGACAGAAGATCAAGAGAGTCAACTGCAAGCTCAGCTGGAGAGTATTTTGAATTTTGTAGATGAGATACAGAAACTTGATTTAACTTCCGGCTCTGAACTTACAGACCCATACAATGTTATGCGAGATGATAAGGTGCACGAATTTGAAGATATAGATTCTCTAAAGAGTCAATTTCCTGAAAAAGACGGTGATTTTATGAAAATTACTCGTGTTATAAAAGGGTCATGATGGAGAATTTAACATTAAAAAAAATACGCTCTTTGCTTGATGAGAGAAAAATTTCAGCGGTTGAGTTGTTGGATTTTTATTTGAAAAATATAAAAGAAAAAAACGAAGAGCTAAATGTTTTTTTGGAAGTGTTTGAAAAAGATGCGCTTGAGCAGGCAAAATTAGCCGATCAGATTTTAGAGAAGGGTGAGAGTGCGCCTTTGCTTGGGATTCCGATTGCGATTAAAGATAACATTTTAATAAACGGGAAAACCGTTTCAGCCGCTTCCAAAATATTGCAAGATTACAAAGCGGTTTATAACGCCACTGTTGTTGATAAACTAACAGAGCAGGGAGCCGTTTTTGTGGGCAGAACAAATATGGATGAATTTGCAATGGGAGGGTCAACCGAAAACTCGGCCTTTGGGGTAACAAAAAATCCGCACGATACAACAAGAGTCTCAGGCGGATCCTCAGGTGGCTCAGCCGCCGCCGTGGCCGCCGAGATGGCGCCCGTCTCTTTAGGAACCGATACCGGTGGGTCGGTAAGACAGCCTTCAAGCTTCTGCGGAGTTGTCGGGCTTAAACCTACTTACGGGAGAGTGTCAAGGTATGGAATTATAGCGCTTGGCTCGTCACTGGATCAAGTTGGTCCTATTGCCAAAACGGTTGAGGATATTGAGATTTTGTATGATGTTATAAAAGGGAAGGATGCAAATGATCAAACAACTATAGACAATAAAGAATTGGATGACACGGTAAAGACCATAGGAGTACCCAAAGGGATTTTAGATTCTGGTGTGTCGGAGGAAGTTAGAAATAATTTCAATAAAACAATATCTTTTCTTTCCAATGAAGGGTTCAATGTTGTTGAAGTTGAGCTGCTACATCTTAAGTTTGCGCTCAATGCTTATTACATAATAATGCCGGCTGAGGCTTCGGCAAATTTAGCGCGGTTTGATGGTATGAGATATTCCGTAAGAGCAGGTAATGGCGAATATAAGGAGATAATGTCGGAGACTCGCAAACTTTTCGGAGAAGAAGTAAAAAGAAGGATTTTGATAGGAACTTTTGTACTTTCTTCCGGATATGTTGATGCTTACTATTACAAGGCGGTTGCTCTGAGAAACAAAATAAAAGAAGAGTTTAATTCCGCTTTTGAAGAAGTGGATGTTATTTTAACCCCAACCGCTCCGGAGACGGCATTTAAAATAGGAGAAAAATCCGATCCGATTACAATGTATGCAGCGGATCTGTTTACGGTTCCGGCAAATATTACAGGTTCTCCGGCCCTATCTGTGCCTAGTGGTGTTTCAGATTCCGGTTTGCCGTTTGGTGTGCAAATTATTGCTCCACATTACGGTGAGAGAAAACTTTTCTCATTGGGGAAAAACATTGAAAAGCTTAGATAAAATTGGGCGTTTTTTGTTGTTCAACTTTTCAATTTTTTTAAAAATGGCATAATGTTTTTATGCCAACTTCAAATCAAGCACCATCTTTTGAAGAGCTTTTGCAGAATGAACAGAATGTAAATTTTGTCGAGGATAGTCAATCTGACAAAGTTGGCTACAATCAAAATCTTACAAACACAACAGAAGAGATTCTCCCGAGGGCGATAACAGAGACGGCCCTGTGGCAACAGACTGCATTTGTATCAGGGCTACTTAATGCTTTGGCATTTTTTGTTTTTTTGTATGCCACAATACGCATTTTGCAAATAAGAGCGCAAGAGTATAAGAATTTTGCCAGAGAACCCCTCTCTTACGCTGCGAAAGTTCTGCTGGGCGAGACTGTTGCCGTTAAAAATGTTGATGCTCAAGATCAAGATTATCTTAAACGTTGGCAACATATAGAAAATTATTTAAATAAGGGAACTGTAGCAGACTGGAGAATGGCCATAATAGAAGCCGACATTATGCTTGATGAGCTTTTAACTTCGTGGGGATATGTTGGCGGTTCGGTGGGGGAGAAATTAAAGCAAATAAACGCAGACAAACTGCGTTCAATAGAAGATGCTTGGCAAGCGCATAAATTGAGAAACAAAATAGCCCATGAAGGTATGAACGCTCAGCTTACCGAAAGAGAAGTCAGGCGTGCCATGCACCAGTACAGAAACGTTTTTAAAGAAGCCGGCCTTTTGGGTTAAACCAAGCAAAAAGCCGATGTAATACATCGGCTTTTTACAATGGTCTAGTACCGAGGGCATGCCCTCGCGCTAGATGTTATTTGAAATGATTACAAGGGTTATATATCTTACCACGACGTTTTTGATTTAGTTGATTTTATTTTGTCACTATTATGCATCGCCACTTGTTTTTTAAATCTTTCTTTGCAGTATGGACGAAATACAGGCGATGCATAATTAAGTGACATCTAGTGCCGAGGGTGGGGATCGAACCCACGACCTTGGGTTTATGAGTCCCACGCTCTAACCAACTGAGCTACCTCGGCGCGAATTAAATATATCAAGAATTTCCAAGGGTTGCAATTATTGACATTTACTTTATAATTTTGTGTGCATAGCGGGGTGGAGGAGCAGTACCTCGCGGGGCTCATAACCCCGAGACCCTGGTGCAAATCCAGGCCCCGCTACAGAAAAGCAAATAGTCCCGCCGATGACAGGCGGGGCTGTTTGTTTTTCTGTGGGGGTTTAAACGATTTTTTAAATTTTATCAAGCACTACTTTTGCATTTTCAATTCTTTCACCTGTCAGTTGAGTTAACATACAATATATTCAAACAAAAGTGGTGCTCGGCCAGGCCCCCATCCATAAAAACAATTCTCACTTTATTCTCAATCTAGGATTATTGGTATTTGTGTTTTTTGTAGAGGTTTTCCTTCCCTCCCTACGCAAAAACCGCCCCCAAGAGGCGGTTTTTTCTGCGGGAGTGACGGGACTTGAACCCGCGACCTTCCGCGTGACAGGCGGACGCTCTGACCAGCTGAGCTACACCCCCAAAGCAATGCTATTATAACAAAAAAAATGAAATCCACAATCAAAAGAGTTTGTTTTATTATTGAGTATGTTAAAATTTAAGCAGATTATAAGTTAATCATCGTATCATGAAAGATGCAATTTCACGGGCACAGCGCCTGGATGCTTATGCAAGGAGCATAGCGCTTTTTGCTTTATTTATTACTCCGCTTGCGGCATTGCCCGCAGTTGGTATTTCAACAACAAAAGTGTTGTTTGTAACCATTCCTTTTGCAATAGCTCTTGTTTTGTGGGCTATTGCGCGCACTTTTGATAAAACCGTTAAAGTTCCACAGACAATACTATGGATAATTATTGCCGGTGTACTGTTCATGTCATTTGTATCGGCAATTCTGTCCTCAAACGCTTTTGAATCCTTAATCTCAGTTGGAAGCAGGGGGGATGGTTTTCTGTTTATTCTGTTGCTTGCATTGTTGCTTTTCTCTACCACAATTTTGTTTGGCAGTGTCTCCTCACTTGTAAAAGTAGTCAACACCTTGACCTATTCGTTTTTGGTTTTGTCAATTTGGCAGTTGATAAGAATATTTGTAGGACCTGATAAGATTTTACCGTCTTTATTTGGCTATTCACCAACTGCTACATTGATTGGTTCTTGGAATGATTGGGGTGTTTTTGCGCTTATAATTGTGATTTTTTCTCTTGGTAAATTAATGTTTATCAAAGAGAAAAGAAATAAACGTCTGCTTACTTGGATTGCTTTTGCTGTTTCTTTCTTTGTGATGGTTTTGGTTAATTTGTCTGTTTCTTGGTTTGCGCTTTTTATCTCTTCTTTGTTTATGTTTTTGTATTTTGTGTCAGTATCGGATTTCTCCGGACTCAACTCAAAAGAAAGAATAAAAAGATTATCCCTGCCCTTGTTTACAACCATAGCATCTATATTGCTGGTTTTCTTGGGTGGAGTTTTATCCGGTTATATAAGTAATTCTTTGGCTATTCGCTATATTGATGTTAAACCGTCCTGGTCCGCCACTGTTGATATCGTAAAAGATAGTTATTCCTCCGGGAAAGCTTTGTTCGGTTTTGGTCCCGGTAATTTTGATCAGGCATGGTCTCAGTTCAGGCCGTTGCAAGTAAATGCAACAGCTTTTTGGGCAACCGATTTTACCTCCGCAACCGGTGTGATTCCAACTTATTTTGTAACATTGGGTGTTATAGGAGGGCTTTTGCTGTTGGCTATGTTTGTCTATCTTGCTTTTCTGGCTTTTAAAGTGCTTTGGAGTAAGCTTCCAAATGACGCTGTTGTGTTTGTTGCTGTATCTATCTCCGGAGCGACTATAGCTTTATCTGTTTTATTTACCTCTTACAATCCCGGATATGGAATGTTTATTATAAGCTTCATTTTGTTTGGAGCTCTAGTTGCTTTGGCAAGAAACTTGAATGTGCTAAGGACAAAGCAGATTAGCTTTTCCGAGCCGAAAGACAAGTTTAACAACATTTTACTTTCTTCAGGGGTTACAATTGTAACTTTGCTGTTGGTGTTTATTGTCTCCGGACAAGCCTATGCCGAGTATAATTTGTACAAAGCTTCGCAGGCAATATCATCTGCAAATACACAAATCGCCAAAGACATATTGCAAAATTTAAGTTCCGGATTAACCAAATTTTTTGTAAATCAGTCACAAGTTGACTTTTTGCGCTCCCGAATGTTTTTGGTTGACTTGAACAATGTTTTACAAGATAAAACGATAAAAGATAAAAAACAAAAACAAGAAAAGGTTACCAAGCTGGCTCAAGACGCCATCGTTGCCATAAAAGAGGCGATAAAATATTCCCCGAACGATTATCGTCTGTATATTATGCTGGGAGATCTCTATACCGATTTGATTCCTCTCAATATAGACGGAGCGTACAAAGCTTCCATAGAAACATATGACTTGGCGCAAAAGCTTACACCGCGCAGTCCCCTTGCTCCGCTTAAAAAGGCGCAAGCATCTTTCATCTCGGGTGATTTGAAAAAAGCGCGCGAGTATGCAACGGAAGCGCTAAAGCTTAAAGCAAACTATGCGGATGCTTACTTCCTGCTGTCTCAAATAGCGATAAAAGAGAAAAAAGTTAAAGAGGCTATAGCGGCGACACAGTCTGCAGCCGTTCTCTCTCCAAACAATCCCGGAGTATTTTTCCAGCTTGGAGTTCTCTTTTATTCTGCAAAGCAATACCCGCAAGCGGCAGATGCTCTAAGGCGTGCGGTACTTCTAAACCCGAATTATGCAAACGCGCTTTATTACTTGGCTTTGGCGGATATCAAACTTGGCAACAAGCAAGAGGCCAAGGTAGCCCTTGAGAGAGTTCTTAAGTTTAATCCGGATTCCGATGCTGTTAAGAAATTATTAAAGTCTTTGGAATCTGATAAATTACCGAAGGAAGACACTACTCCGACTGCCGAGCCTCCGGTTAAAGAACCGCAACAAAAACCGCAAACGGATAAAAACCCGATTAATGAAAATTAAAAACAAGCCCGCGTCCTAACGCGGGCTTTTAAATATCGCACCAATGTTTAAGTTATACACACAAAAATTTTTTCTTTGGTCACACTTTTGCTAAAATCACTTTATGAAAAAACTCTTTTTAATATTGTTGGCTTTTGTACTACTGGCTGTTGCATACATCTCTTTTGGAATTTACACAAATTGGAAAACCGACCAAGAAATAGAAAGAATGTATCAAAACTCCGTCGCCGAACACAGAAAACTCTACCAAGACGCTGTTGAATATGAAAAGCTAAAACAAAAATCAATAGAAAAAGAAA
>JALWJR010000014.1:4604-7010 GCA_026996985.1 Candidatus Kaiserbacteria bacterium | reverse complement strand
ATCAAGAGACAAGAACCGCAATGGGCATGGCGTTGGGAAGAATATTTTCGGAAGTTAACATGATCTTGAATAAATTTGAAAAAAAATACGGAAAAGATGTTACCAGAGCGGTTTTATCCGGCGGTGGCGCAACAATGCCCGGTCTTAAGGAATATGTGGAGGAGCGTTTACCTGTAAAAGTTGAACTTGCAAATCCTTTTGAAAAAGTTAGAGCACCCGAGTTTTTAAATGATGTGCTGGAGAAAGTGGGGCCTGAGTTTGCGGTTGCCCTGGGTGTGGCTTTGCGAGCTCTTCAAGAGTAATTCTCGGATATCAACAGTTTTTGTTTTTCAACAACAACTTTTGAAAAAAATCTGTTAAAATTATTGGTATGGAGCCAAAACTGAAGACATCATTTATTCCCGATAAAATGCCACAGACGTCTAAAAAAAATCCGCTTTCAGGCGGAGCTAAGGCGGAGGGATTTGATATTCTTGTTATTGTCGCAATTGCGGTTTTTGTAGCCAGTGTAGCATTAGCGATCGGAGTATTTTTGTATGACAATTTACAGTCTGCGCAACTGGAGGCGAAAAGAAAACAACTTGCACAAGAGAAAAAGCTCCTTAACCCATCTTCGGTGAAATTGCTTGCACGGTTGGATAAAAGATTAAAAGTTGCATCTGAAGTTTTGGCAAATCACACAGCACCGTCTGCCGTGTTTGATTTGCTTGAAGCTTTAACTTTAAAGTCGGTTTACTTTAAAGATTTTGAATACACCAACGATACCTTCGGTACAATTGCAATTAAAATGCGCGGAGTGGCAAAATCTGTAAATGGAGTTGCCAGACAAGCCGAAGTTTTTGGTCAAAACAGGGCGTTTATAAACCCAATTTTTTCAAATTTAAATATTGCGGATGACGGTGTGGAATTTGATGTGAAAACCAATATAGATAAAAATGTTGTCTCTTACTCTCAAGTTATTCAAAGTAAAGAAAATACGGACATGAGCGGGTTTGACCAAGTTGTACCATCTCAA
The DNA here is from genome assembly GCA_026996985.1 of Candidatus Kaiserbacteria bacterium. Taxonomy (GTDB): domain Bacteria; phylum Patescibacteriota; class Minisyncoccia; order Phycocordibacterales; family UBA2100; genus S143-145. The sequence goes on along the minus strand of JALWJR010000014.1, from coordinate 5,995 downwards.
CCGGCGGATTTTTCAAATCAACCTTCCGCACCAAATTATAACCAAGAAGTGCCAAGCCTATGACGAAAATGATAACCATATTAGTATTGTTGGGATTATCAGTTGGTATATTTGTCAAATATACCAAACCGACCTACAAACATGCCGAGCTTACAAAGCAGAAAGTGGAAAAAATCAATGAAGCTTTAGAGAAAGCAAGAAATATACGCAACATAAGAGATAAGCTCTCCAGACGCTTTAACGAATTTTCCGAGGAAAAAATTGAAAAATTAAGGAAGATGATTCCCGATCATGTGGATAATATCAAATTGATTCTTGATATGGATGGTATAGCTTCGCAATACGGTATGCGTTTGACTGATGTGAAAATAGATAACAAATCTTCTGACAGAGGCGCTACGGTTGATGATGCTTTTGATGCTACCGCCTCGGTTGGTAAAATAAGAACGAATTCTAATGAAGCCAAAAAATCTTTATCTATATCGTTTAATGTTAAATCAACCTACGATGACTTCTTGTTGTTTTTAAATGATCTGGAATCAAGTTTGAGAATTGTTGATGTTGAAAAGATAACCATATCTGCAGAATCCGTATCACAAGGCTCAAATATCAATCAAACTCCTCCTGATGATGGTATGGACAATTTAACGTTGGACGGGACACGAGTTGACAGCGGGGCACAAAATACAGATGAACCACTTTACACCTTTACTCTTTCCCTTAGGACTTATTGGTTAAATAAAGAAACAGATTAGCTTATGAACAGTAAGTTGTTTATAATTTTGGCTGTAGGAGCATTGGTTGGAATATTTCTTATTTCCAATTTAAACAGTGACTCCGGTACTGTCGGTATTGCAACCGAGACTGACTCTTTGGGTATTGATGATCAAGAAATGATCGCTTTACTAAGGAAAATACAACGAATAACTTTAGACGGCAGTGTTTTTTCAGATCCGGCATTTCTTAGCTTGAAAGATTTCAGTAGAGAGATAGTTGAAGAGCCTCAATCTCGTGATAATCCGTTTGCTCCACCGGAACTTGAAGATGCAGGTGGCTCGGTTATTTTTACCGAATAAAATTTACAGAAAGAGCATGATGATTCTTTTTTCAAACAATGATGATAAACAAGGGGAACAGAAAATCCCGACTTTTAGCTTGCCTAAAGATTTTTCAATACCATTTGAGATTTTGGGACACATTCCCGAGGATTCGGCAACTCACTATAAGATGGCTCCACTTGGTGTGGTTGATGGAATTTTGGAGGTAGGAATGGTAAATCCGGATAACCTGGAGGCGATAGACGCTTTAAATTTTTTATCTCGCAAGGCAGGTTTGCCGTATAAAATATATAAAATTTCAGAGGCTGATCTGCAAAAAATTCTTGCCATGTA
>JALWJR010000014.1:0-4594 GCA_026996985.1 Candidatus Kaiserbacteria bacterium | reverse complement strand
TGAATCTGAGATGACCGAGGACGAAAAAAACATTCAAGCGGCTATTGATGAGCAGGAGCAAACCGGCACTTCATATATTCGCGAAGATGCTCCAGTTATTAAAATTGTTGCAACAATTTTGCGTTATGCCGTTGATGGGCGCGCCTCTGATGTGCATATAGAACCGATGGAAAAGAAAATAAAAGTCAGATTCAGGGTTGATGGAATTTTACACACAAGTTTGATGTTGCCCAAGAAAACTCATCGCGCAATAGTGGCGCGTGTAAAAGTTTTGGCTTCAATGCGTCTTGATGAGAGAAGAAAACCGCAAGACGGCAGATTCTCGGCAACCATCTCAGGCAGAAAAATTGATTTTCGTGTATCAACTTTTCCCACTTACTTTGGCGAGAAGATAGTGATGCGTATTTTAGATAGAGAAAAAGGGTTTGTTCCAATGACAGAACTCGGCCTTTCTGAACGTAACCTACAGTTAATGAGACAAGCTATAAGTAAGCCTCATGGCTTAATATTAATATCCGGTCCTACAGGAAGCGGTAAGTCAACAACTCTTTACTCAATATTGAGTGAGCTGGACAGAGAAACCAAAAATATCCTGTCTCTTGAGGACCCGATTGAGTATCATGTTGAAGGAGTAAATCAATCGCAGGTAAGACCGGAGATTGGTTATACTTTTGCAAACGGTTTGAGAACCACCCTCCGTCAAGATCCGGATATTATAATGGTGGGTGAGATTAGAGATGGGGAGACGGCACGGCTTGCGGTTCAGGCTGCGCTTACCGGGCATTTGGTTTTGTCAACCATTCACACCAACTCGGCGATAGGTGTTGTTCCAAGGTTGGTGGATATGGGGGTTGACCCTTACCTGATAGCCCCCACTTTGGTTTTATCAGTTGCTCAGCGTCTTGTTCGCAGATTGTGTCCGAATGCTGCGGTAAAAAGGCCGTTGACTGAAGCTGAATATGTTATGATGGAGAGAGAATTTGCTGATTTGCCACCACAGTTTAGACCGCAAATTCCCACCGAGGTTTATGAAGCACAACCGACACCGGATTGTCCCACAGGGATGCGCGGTCGGTTGGCGGTTTTTGAACTTTTACCCACCGGATCAGAATTTGAAAAGGCGATATTGGAGAACCCTTCAGAAGAGAATATAAGACGTATTGCGCGGGCACACGGAATGCTTACCATGAAAGAAGATGCCGTGCTAAAAGCATTCTCGGGAGAGATTCCATTTTCAGAAATGGAGAAACTTGGTGGACAGTTACTTGCGGAAGTAGTTAAATTTGATAATGATGAAAACGGTAATTTAGAAAATAATATGCAACCATGAATGTTCAAAGCACAAACACTTATTCAATTTTATTTGTAGATGATGATGAGTTTATTGTTGATATGTACAGCATGAAGTTTACCGAGGCCGGACACGACTTTAAGGCGGTCCGCAGTGCCAAGGAAGCACTGGAGATTTTACGGGCCGGAAACAGGTTTGATGCTATTTTGACAGATTTGATTATGCCCGAGATGGATGGTTTTGATTTTTTGAAAACCGTAAAAGAAGAGTCCTTGGCTCCCGATGCGGTGATAGTTGTGCTCTCAAACCAAGGTGAAAAAGAAGATATAGCGCGAGCGAAAGAATATGGGGCGGTAGGGCATATCATCAAGGCAAATACTATTCCGTCAGAAGTTGTAAAAATTGTTGAAAACATAATTTCCAAATATCATAAATAGACCACTGTAGAGATTTGTTGTTTGTTTTTTGAGCTTTCACTTTATCAACAATTATAAATAACATATTTTGCAATTGCTGTTATAATTAAGACATGGATTACTCTAAGAAACTAAAAAAGTACATAAACGTTTTAGTGCACGAAGGGGGTTCTGATTTACATATTTCAGCTGACTTTCATCCAACCATTCGTGTTGACGGGTCTCTTCTTCCTATGCAGAGCGAGCCTGTTTTGACAAAAAAAGATACGGCGGCTTTTGCGGAACTTTTGATGGGTAAGCAAGCTTTTAAAAATTTTTTAACGGTCAAAGAAGCGGATTTTTCTTATCAGACAAAAGATGGAAATAGATTCAGGTGCAATGCTTTTTTTCAGAGGGGAGCCATTGGTGTGGTTATGAGATTCATTCCCAAAGAAATAAAAACCGTGGAAGAGTTGAGTTTACCTCCTATTTTGGAAACATTTGCACGCAAACAGCAGGGTTTTTTTCTGGTGGTTGGACCTGTTGGGCAAGGAAAGACAACCACTCTGGCAGCTTTAATTGAGCTTATAAACCAGGAGAGAGCTGAACATATTGTCACGATTGAAGACCCTATTGAATATGTTTTTGAACCCAAAATGTCTTTGATAGACCAAAGAGAAGTTAGGCTTGATACCGCCAACTTTAGGGTTGCTCTGCGGAGCGCTTTTAGGCAAGATATTGACGTTCTTTTAGTGGGAGAGATGCGTGGTCCCGAGACTATGGCCGCTGCAGTTTCAGCTGCAGAGACCGGACACTTGGTTTTCTCAACTTTGCATACAAATGACGCGGCGCAAACCATAAACCGTATAATAGATTCTTTTCCCGCCAACCAACAAGAGCAAATCAGGTTACAGTTAGCATCCGCTTTATTGGGGATTTTTTCTCAAAGATTGTTGCCAAGAATAGGTGGTGGCAGGGTCCCCGCGTATGAGCTTTTGATAGCGAACAAAGCGGTTGCAAACTTGATTCGTGAAAAAAGAACACACGAGATAAACACCGTTATAGAAACCGGCGCAAAAGATGGAATGATAGACATGAACCATTCTTTGGCTGAGCTTGTAGCAAAAGGGGAAATTACACCCGAGACAGCGATGCAATATTCACTAAATCCGAAGCTATTAGATAAATTGTTGTAATATGTCTTTGTTTAAATACACAGCAGTTGATAAAGATGGCAAGAGTAAGTCCGGGGTGGTTGAAGCCGTTTCAAAGGATGTTGCCATCTCCGCACTACAAAGAAGAGGGCTTATAGTCTCTTCAATTTCAGATGCTGAACAAAGCGATTCTCTACTTGAAATACAACTTGATATTTTCAACAGAATTAAGCCGAAAGATATTGTCATTTTATCTCAGCAGATAACAACCTTGTTTGAGGCTCAAGTTTCAGCCTTGAGAGTGTTTAGAATGTTGGCGGCCGAGACCGAAAACCCGGCTCTTAAAAAAATACTGTTTGAAATATCAACGGATATACAAAGCGGATCAACCATTTCATCGGCTTTGGCAAAGCATCCGAAAGTATTCTCTGATTTTTATGTAAATATGGTTAAAGCCGGAGAAGAAACCGGACGTCTTGATGAAGCCTTCACTTTTTTGGCCGATTACATTGACAGAACATATGAGGTGTCAAGCAAGGCAAGGAATGCTTTGATATATCCGGATTTCGTTATTGCAACTTTTATTGGGGTTATGGTTTTGATGCTTACAACGGTTATGCCTAAACTTACCCAAATTCTTGAAGATTCCGGTACAGAAGTTCCTGTTTACACCAAAATTGTAATGTCGCTGAGTAAATTCTTATCTGAAAATATAATTTTCATCGGAATAGGGTTGCTGGTATCCGCTTATTTTGCTTATAAATATATAAAAACGCCTGAAGGGAGCAGGTACATTTCCGAGTTAAAAATGCAAATCCCGTATGTTGGAGACTTATACAGAAAACTTTACATGTCTCGCATCGCTGACAGCTTAAGCACAACATTATCCAGTGGAATTCAACTTGTACGCGGAACAGAAATTGCGGCTTCGGTTGTAGGAGACCCGAATTACGCACAAACCCTTAGGAACGTTTCAAAAGATATACAAACCGGAAAGAGTATGTCGGAATCTTTAAGAACCTATAATATGTTCCCGGGAATTTTTGTTGCTATGGTAAAAGTAGGTGAAGAGTCCGGTAACCTATCTGAAATACTGAAAACATTGGCTAAATTTTACAGAAGAGAAGTGCAAAATGCGGTGGATACACTGGTGTCACTTATTGAGCCGATCATGATTGTTGTTCTTGGTTTAGGGGTTGGAATTCTTTTGGCTTCGGTTATGATACCAATTTACAATATATCGGCAGGTATATAAAGTTATTGAACTTGAACTGTTGTTATCCACAGTTTTTTATAGAATTTTTTACTATTTTGCTATACTTATTTTTGAAAGGTCGTTTAAAAATTTTTATAAGTTTATAAAATGCATATGTATAAAAAAACTTCAGGTTTTACGCTCATAGAGCTTTTGGTGGTTATCGCCATCATTGGTATATTGGCTTCAGTTATAATTGTTAACCTCAACTCTGCACGTGGTAAAGGAAACGACACCAGACGTGTTTCCGATTTGAAGCAAATTCAACTTGCTCTTGAGATGTACTACGACGCAAACAATCAGTATCCTGCAAGTTTGAATGATTTGGCTACAAATTATTTACCGACCGTTCCGGTTGACCCAAAAAATGATTCAACTTACTTCTACGCGTACACTGCTACCGGAGGCGGTTCCGCTTACTTGCTTGAAGCTAAGCTGGAAAACGATAATCCTGCCTTGCAAGCTGATAACGATGATGCTACTCCTTTGGGAATTACGC
>JALWJR010000013.1 GCA_026996985.1 Candidatus Kaiserbacteria bacterium | reverse complement strand
GTCTCAGATAGAAAAATAGAAAACTTAAATGAGCTGATGAGCAAAGCGGGAAAAGAAGGGTTTGACTCCTACATGTTAAAAGAAATATATGAACAACCTCAATCAATTCAAACATCAACAGCGGGAAGAATTTCAAAAGAGTTGGAGCCGATTTTGGGAGGATTAACCGCAGTGGAACCTGAACTTAAATCAGCTAAAGAGATTCATTTTATAGCGGCGGGAACTTCATACAACGCGGCCCTGGCAGTTAAACACCTGTTTGACGAATTGGGATTACCGGTTTTTGTAAAGTTGGCATCTGAAGCAAAGTATGACAACGAAAAGATAAGAGAAAATACTATTGCGTTTTTCATATCACAATCCGGTGAGACTGCAGATACCATCTCAGCCCTTGAAAGATATAAAAAAGAAGGCGCTTTGACCTTGGGAGTTGTAAACACCGTTGCAAGCACAATAGCAAGAGAGACTCATGCGGGCGTTTACAATCATGCGGGCCCTGAAATATCGGTTGCAAGCACAAAAGCTTTCACATCGCAACTGTCAGTTTTGTTTTTGATTTATTCTTTGTTGAAAAAATTAAAATTTACTCTTTCTGAAAAAGACAAACTACTCTTGAAAGAATTGTTGCAAACACCTAAAAAACTTGAAGATGCCCTCCCTTCAATAGATAAACAATCACTAAAAGTGGCTCAAAAGATTTTCAAAAAGAAAAGCATGTTTACCTTGGCAAGGGGAGAGCTTTATCCGATAGCCAAAGAAGCGGCGCTTAAAATAAAAGAGATATCCTACATTCATGCCGAAGCCTATCCTGCAGGCGAACTCAAACACGGTCCGATAGCGTTAATAGAAAAAGGATTCCCAACTCTTTATTTTGTCGGTAACAATTTATATGAGAAAACAATCTCAAACATTCAAGAGGTCAAAGCAAGAGATGCTCAAGTTTTCTCAGTATGCTTTGATAATATGAAAGAAGTTATAAAAATTTCAGATAACACAATAAAAATTCCAAAATTAAAAACCGCAGCTTCTTTGATTTTTTACGCTTCGGCACTGCAACTTATCGCATACCACAGCGCAAAATTAAAAAAGCTTAATGTGGACAAACCTCGCAATTTGGCAAAAAGTGTTACGGTAGAATAGCAAACATTGTCACTATTTGTTTCCGCCGTGGAATTTTTCGTGAATTTCTTTTAGTTGTTTGTTTGTAACATGAGTGTAAATTTGAGTTGTTGCAACATTTTGATGACCAAGCAACTCTTGAACAGCGCGCAGGTCAGCTCCGTGTGAGAGGAGGTCGGTTGCATAAGAGTGGCGAAGTGTGTGAGGTGTTACTTTTTTGGAAAGCCCGGCGAGCATTGCAGTTTTACTTATCATAAGCTGAACAGATCGAGGGGTGAGGCGTCTGTATCCCGAACGCGAACGGTAATTTATAAACAAAGGCTTGTAATCGTCAGCTCTGGTTTCAAGGTACTTTCTAAGCCATTTTGCAGCTCTTTTGGATATGAAAACCGTTC
>JALWJR010000012.1 GCA_026996985.1 Candidatus Kaiserbacteria bacterium | reverse complement strand
AGCTTATGCTCCGGGGCAAGAACCATGTAGGTTGCGCCGAAAATGGTATCTGGGCGCGTGGTAAAAACTTTTATCCTCTCTCCCCTGTCTTTGACAGGAAACTCAATTTCAGCACCTTCCGAGCGACCTATCCACTCTTTTTGCGATTTTTTGATTTCTTCCGGCCAGTCAAGCTCGTCCAAATCATCAATAAGTCTGTCTGCGTATTTGGTGATTTTAAGCGTCCACTGCTTTAAATCTTTTTTCTCAACCTCGCTATCACATCTTTCGCATGCGCCGTTTATAACCTGCTCGTTTGCAAGCACAGTTTTACAAGACGGGCACCAGTTCGCGGGAACCTCCCTTTGTTCGGCAAGTCCAGCTTTCATAAACTGTACAAACATCCATTGTGTCCACTTGTAGTATTTCGGATCAATTGTCTCCACCTTGCGCGACCAATCAAACATCGCCCCCATGGAGCGAAGTTGCCCACTCATGTATTCAATGTTTTTTTCAGTCCACTCGCGCGGGTTTATTCCTCGTTTTATCGCAGCGTTCTCTGCCGGCAAACCGAAAGCGTCAAAACCTATTGGGTAAAGCACATTATTCCCCAGCATTTTTTTGTACCTGGCATAAATGTCTGTAACAGCAAAAGCATACCAGTGTCCCACATGCAAATTACCGGACGGATACGGAAACTCAACCAAAACATAATAATTTTCTTTATTTTCAACTTTATCAGGTGCTTGGTTTATTTTGTTTTCTTCCCAATATTTTTGCCACTTTTTTTCTATTTCTTTGTGATTGTATTGTTGCATGTTCTTGACTAATTTTACCTGTATTGCTATCATTATAGCACAAGATTGCCGTAAGGCACCGGACCGAGCCCAGCCTAGTGCTGGGTTCGGGTTTTTAAATGATCTAAAAAATTCTGCATAATTACATTGTAATTATTTTCACTAACTTTATAAATCTTTCTAACAAATCTTTTACTACTTAAAACCCTGGATTGAGTTAAAGATATATAAAATGCTTTACCTTTGTACACAATTTTTATATGGAATTTGCTATTTGATTTATCCTTTGATGTTATAGGTAAAACAAGGGCAGTATGTTTGTTGTGTTTTTGCAAAATTATACCTGCTCTTAAAAATTGATTCCCTTTGCCGCTGATTTCAAATCCTACATTCTTGCCAAAATTCATCCACCAAACTTCTCTTTCTTGAAAAAGTTTTTCCTCTTTTAAATTTATTTGCTTTTTTAAATCATTCCACCTGTCAAACTCTTTAGATTCTTTCATTGTTTAAAGTAAGTTAATCAAGAGTTGGTACGGGAATCGCCTTTGGGCCGTTAAAGTCCGACTCTTTTACATCAAACTTTTTGCAAAACTCTCCTTTTTTGTATTTCCAGTCTTTCTGTTTTCTTTCCAACTCTTTTACTCTCCAGTTTTCAGAAAGCGGGTCGTTATTACTCGGCAGGACCGGAAAATCATTTGAAAAATCTGCACATATCTTATATTTATCTTTTGATATCACTGTAT
>JALWJR010000011.1:2109-7153 GCA_026996985.1 Candidatus Kaiserbacteria bacterium | reverse complement strand
TGTATCAGTAGTGGATACGGATAAAATACCGATTATTGAAGCGAGTGAATTGCAAAAAATGGCAAATAAAAAAACTTGAATTCAGGCACCTCGGAGAAATCCGGGGTGTTCTTTTTTTCTTTTGATATGTGCTATAATCAAATTATGAAAAATGTCACCATCTCGATTTCGGCTGAAACGATGATAAAAGCGGTGGTTGTCTTTACGGGCGCGTATCTGCTATGGCTTTTGAGAGATTTAGTTTTAATTGTTTTGGCTTCAATTGTGATAGGGTCGGCAATATCTCCAATGGCGGGCTATCTTTTAAAATTTAGAGTGCCACGCACACTTTCAATACTTATTGTATATATTTTGTTTTTTGTAGGATTTTTCTCGGTGATGTATTTTTTTATACCGCCGGTTTTACAACAAACTTCAAGTCTTCTGGCAACGTTGCCGACAACTCTTGAGGGAATGGGTGTGGAAAACAATCTATCTTTCATTGATACAAAATCGCTTGCCGAGCCGGTAAAAGAGCTCAATACACTGTTTGCCAACTTAAAAGAAGATTCAATAAGTTTAATTACAACCGTTTTTGGCGGTCTTATGAGTTTTGTGTTGATTGTGGTTTTGTCTTTTTATTTTGCCGTAAATGAGAAGGGTGTTGAGGATTTCTTAAGAATGATAACACCTTTAAGTCGCGAGAAGTTTGTACTGGATTTATGGAAGCGAGCTCAAAAGAAAATGGGGCTTTGGTTGCAAGGACAGCTTCTGTTGGGACTTATAGTCGGGGTTTTGGTATTTTTGGGACTTACTATTATGGGTGTTCCTTACGCTCTTGCTCTTGCTTTTTTGGCCGGAATTATGGAGCTTATCCCGGTTTTTGGTCCGTTTTTGTCAGCGGCTCCCGCGGTGGCTCTGGCTTTCAGCACAAGCGGATTTACTTTTGCCTTGATTGTAGCTATTTTTTACTTGATTGTTCAGCAGTTTGAGAATAACTTGATTTATCCTTTGGTTGTAACTAAGGTGGTGGGAGTTCCTCCGCTTTTGGTTATTTTGGCTTTGGTTGCGGGTGGAATGCTTGCCGGGGTTATAGGTGTGCTTTTGGCTGTGCCGGTTGCGGCCGTTTTGCAAGAGGTATTCTCGGAGTTGGACAAGTTAAAGCACAAGGAGATAAAACAAACAAAATAAGTTATCGGCAATTATAAAGACGGTATGAAAAATAAGTTTTGGTCATTGTTTAAATCGGCTTTTAAAAAAAACAAAAAGAGTAACGTTTCAAATTCGGTTTATATAACAACCACTTTGCCGTATGTAAACGCATCTCCTCATGTGGGGTTTGCCTTGGAGATTACACAAGCAGATGCTCTGGCACGGTTTTATCGTTCTTTAGGGAGGGAGGTGTTTTTCAATACCGGCACAGACGAGCATGGGCAGAAAATTTTTGAAGCCGCTCAAAAAGCGGGCAAAGATCCGCAGGAGTATGTAGATTTTTACGCAAACGAATTTAAAAAACTAAAGGATTTGCTAAACCTCTCGCCTGATACTTTTATCCGCACAACAGATGAAAGTCACAAAAAAGCTGCACAAGAGCTTTGGAGAAAGGCAATGGAGAAGGGTGATATTTACAAGAAAAAATACAAAGGCCTCTATTGTGTGGGCTGCGAAGCTTTTGTAAGAGAATCTGATTTAAATGAAAACGGAGAGTGCCCGAATCATCCCGGCAAACCTTTGCGTGAACTTGAAGAAGAGAATTATTTTTTCGCTCTTACAAAATACAAAGACAAGCTTAAAGAATATATAAAAAAGCCAAACTCAATTATCCCGGAAAAACGCAAAAAAGAAGCCTTGCAAATCCTTGAATCCTTGGAAGATATCAGCATTTCGCGTGACAAATCCAGACTCTCGTGGGGCGTACCGGTGCCGGGAGACGAAAGTCAAGTTATGTATGTGTGGTTTGATGCGCTTACAAACTATATCTCAACTCTTGGCTTTCCAAACGAGGAAGGAAACTTTAAAAAATTTTGGCAAGAAGGCTATACAATTCAACTTGCGGGGAAAGATCAAGTAAAATTCCAATCAATCATTTGGCAAGCGATGCTTCTCTCAGCCGGAATTAAAAATACAGATACGGTTTTCTATCACGGCTTTATAACAAGCAGTGGGCAGAAAATGAGCAAAACTTTAGGGAATGTCATCTCGCCTGTAGAGTTGGTGGATAAATATGGCGTTGATGCAACCCGCTACATCCTGCTTCGTCATGTACATCCGCATGAGGACACCGACCTTACTTGGGAGCGTATGGATGAGTGGTACACCGCAAATTTGGTTAACGGACTCGGTAACCTGGTGGCGCGAATAATGAAAATGGCAGAAACTCATTTAAACTCGCCTGTAAAGGTAGAGAGCAAAGAGTGGGAGCCAAGCTTTATAAAATATATGGAGAGTTTTAAATTCAATGAAGCGCTGGATATGATTTGGACGCTTATTGGAGAGCTTGACCAAACTATTACAGATACGGAACCGTTTAAAGTGGTCAAAACCGATAAAGAGGCGGGACAAAAAATTATTACTGATTTGGTGTGCGAGCTTTACGAAATAGCAGGTTATCTAAAACCTTTTATGCCCGAGACTGCGCAGGCTATAAAGCAGGCAATAAAAGAGAATAGAAAACCAGAGAACCTGTTTGGAAGACTGCAAGATTATAAGACAATGAACCAAGATAAATAAAGGTTGTCATTGGTCAACCGTAAATATGAGTATAAAATTTATCAGCGACAACCATTATATGTTAGAGCTGTTTATGTATATGCAATGAATTGACATTTTTTGTATATGCTTTATATTTAAATTACTTTATGTTGATTGATTGGAGTGAAGATAAAAACGATTGGTTAAAAGAAAACAGAAATGTTTCGTTTGAAGATGTGATTGTTGCAATAGAAAATGGCTCACTGCTTGCAGTGATTGAGCATCCAAATAAAAATAAGTACCCAAATCAAAAAATGTTTGTAATTGAAATTAACAATTATCCATATTGTGTGCCGTTTGTAGAAGATAAAGAAAAAATATATTTAAAAACCATATTTCCAAACAGAAAATTTTTAAAATTATTAATTAACAAAAAGCACGTATGAACAAACAAAACAAAAATAAATATTTTGATAAAGAAGAAGAGCGTTTAATCAAATTTTGGGAAAGTGTTGATTTACCTGAACAAGCATATGAGGAAGAAATTAAAAAATATGCAAAAATTTTTAAAGATGCTCGCAAGAAAACAGAACAAATAAGTATTCGTATCAACAAGCAGGATCTTTTGCGTCTTAAAGCGCGTGCTATGGAAGAAGGGGTGCCATATCAGAGTTTGATTACATCCATAATTCACAAATATACAAAAGGCAAACTTAAGGCAATATAAACTAAATTTTTAAGCGCCCAATATATAGATCATAAAGAGAACTGTAAGAAAAATACGAGAAGACACATAACCTTTTTTTCGTGTTTATGGAAATTGCAAACAAAATTAACTTAAACAGATAAGAAATATAATTGCCAAATATTCGGCAATAAGTTAATGTCTGTTTATGAAAGGTACGGAAAATATAGCCAAGCTGTGGGGCGGGGAAAGAGTATTTGTTAAGTTATTAAAAAAATTCTGCGAAGAAAGGAATATCAAAATTGATTTTTTGCTTAATGATACTTGGGGCATAAAACTTCAAAAAGACGAAAAGGTGCGATTTATTTTTGGGTTTGATTTTGGCTTGAACAGCTCTTCCGTTTCAAAAATACTTGATGACAAAGCGGCGGTTTGCGCCGTTTTGGATAAAGAGAGCATACCGCACATTCATCATTTTTTGTTTTTACGTCCAAACTCTCCAGCTTTTGATGAAAAAAGACATTCTGCAAATGTGGCTTTAAATTACTACAGAGAATACAAAGATGTACTTTTAAAACCGCATTTTGGCACTTCAGGGTTTGATGTTTTGCGCGCGCAAACCGAAGATGAGTTTGTCAAAAAGTTTGCATATATCCAAGAAAAACACAGAGCGATTGCGCTTTCACCGTTTGAGAATATAGATTTCGAAGTGAGAGCAACGGTTTTGGACTCGGAGATTCTGTTGATGTATAAAAAAATTAAAGACGATGGATTTTTGTTTAATTTAAGCCATGGCGCAAAAGCCGTATCTGTCTCAAGCCAAGAGCTGTTATGGAAGAAAGTGAAGGCTGAGATTTTAAAAATTATAAAAGCGATTCCGTTTCGTTTGGCAAATGTTGATTTTGCGGTTTGTGCAAACGGACAGATAAAGCTTTTGGAGTTAAACAGTGGAGTGGCTTTTGAAAGGTACTATCAAACCGGAGAAAAAGCCGGAGCTGAAGTTGAAAACGCTTTGTATAAAATTTTTACAAAATTAATTGATGATTGATTTATCGGTTGTCTTTTCTTTTGCGTATTTTATACTCATTTTATGAGTTTTGGAATGGAAAAGTTTGTAAAGCAAAAAGAAGAAGCGGAAAAACTGGTAGCCAAAGAGGCGATAGGCATCGCGTTTATAAGAGAGAACAGAGATGGCAAGCCGGAAGTGTTGCTTGTTAAAAACGGCAAAACCGGCAAATGGTATTTTCCCGGTGGCAAAGTTGATTACGAAAAAGATGAAAAGAAATTTGAAGCCCTCAAAAGGGAAGTTGAGGAAGAGATAGGAGTTTCCGATTTGGATTTATCAAGAATCTCTTATGCAAAATCCGGCCTATACGGCGGTGGTAAAACTGGACAGAATTATTTTATACACACCTATGCAATGGATGGCACAAACATTAACCCGCAACTGCAAGAGGGAGACAGTATTGTTGAGTTTGTCTGGACCGATAACCCATTTTCATATAATCTGACAGATCAGGCAAAAGCGGTTTTAAAACAAGGGTTTTATATCAATGATAAGTTCATCTCTTTTAAAGAGTGAAATTTTTTCAGTATTTTCCAATACCAAAATAGCAGTGAAATCATAGCACAGTCGCGGTTAATTTCTAAATGATTTGAATAATGTTGCTCGAGCTTTTTGCAACTTCT
>JALWJR010000011.1:0-2099 GCA_026996985.1 Candidatus Kaiserbacteria bacterium | reverse complement strand
TGTTTGGTTTTTCTAAATTATTTCTTGATCTAATACAAATAGTGATTGATTATACTAAAAATAAATTAAAACAAAAAACATTAATCAATTCATTCTCTGAGGTTGAAATAACCGCAATAGAGCATTTTGTAAGCAATGGAACCAGTAGAATATTTTTTAAAGATTTGAAAGGTTGGTTCTTAGAAGATGAGGTGAGGAATGGTATACAATCGCTACATAATAGAGGGCATGTAGAACTTATCTATGATCCAGAATATGACTTTTATGAAGCAAGTATTTTCCAATACCAAAATAGCAGTGAAATCATAGCACAGTCGCGGTTAATTTCTAAATGATTTGAATAATGTTGCTCGAGCTTTTTGCAACTTCTCTGCAGCTTCAAGATGAGTATGCGCTCTTGCCTCTTCAAGTAAAGACTCTTTTGTGATTCCATCTTGTAAGTACTGTTCGCAGTTTGGCAAGGACAACAACTTTTGCACAGGCGTCTTGTATTCACGATATCGCTTCACAATCTTGCCGTTTGGCAACAGCTCCTCCTCCGGAAACGCACAGAATCTGTGTAAACACACAAAAGGGTTAAGATGCTCACGATAGAAGTCGTTGATCGCTTCAGCGTATTGTTTTGGTATATGCATGCGACCCATCACTTTACGCACCACAGCCGCATTCTTGCCTTCAACCAATCCATTGTCGTTGCTCTTGCGCACACGACTCTTTGTTTGACTGATAAATAACTTTTGCAGCAGTTTCGCAACTGTTTTGTTGATATACTCACTTCCGTTATCCGAGTGGAAGTTAATTATTCGAAACGGAAACGACAAAAGAGCTTCCTCAAGAGCGGGAGCAAGAAAGTATTCTGATATACCCTCTACACACACCACAACTTCATATTGCGTTACCTCATCAACAAGATTGATGTGATATACGCCTTTTTGTTTGTCCAAGTCGCCTTGATGTACGGAATCTACCCGCAAAAAGCCCGGTTTTCCTTGCGGATATGGTTTTTTGCGCTCTCCGATGTCCGTCTTTGTCGGTTTTGTTTTTGTATATTCCACAACTTTATTTTTGTATGTCTGTGTCTTTTTAAGGTTGTATATGTGCGAGACGGAAATACCCTGCAGTCTCTCAAACCGAACATCACCGAATGTATGATACATCTCATAACACACTTCTTTGAGGGCTTTGCCGTTTTGATGATTGTATGTGTTTGCCACATGCGCCAACAGCGCAATATCCTCTCGTGTGTACACTTTCTCAAATGAGTTTTGTGTGCGAGGCGCTCGCAGTATCCTTCCTGTGCGTTTGTATCTACCAATGAGAGTATCAACGTGACTCTTTGTGTATCCGGAGTACAAATGCAGATACATGCGCACCATACCTTTTTCTTTCTTTGTGAGAAAAGAGTATCGTAAACGCGCCAACAGATCACTCATCCATTTGTAAATGTCTTCTTTTTTGTCATTGCGCATGAGATTTTCGACCCCAATCTCATGTGCCGCTTTGATTAATGGCACCAACTGTGCCACACTGGTAATTGAATCGTGTCGTATTGTCATGTTCATCATATACGACAATACTATCGATTTCAGGGAAGAAGTGCCAATTTCGGCACTTTTTTCCGTTGGAACGACAGAGAGCGTTCGTTGCTATTTTGCGTTGGAAAAGACTATTTATTGACACTAATTTATATTTATGATATAGTGGCACAAGCCCTGAGGGGCTGTTTTGTATAAGTTAAACATTTATGATAAAGTAGGCGACTATGGCGTTAACAAAAAGAAAAAAAGACATAGCGATAAAGAAATTGCAAAGACACGAAAATGACACCGGCTCGGCCGAGGTGCAAGTTTCAATATTGTCAAAAAGAATAGACGAGCTCACCGCTCATTTGAAAAAAAACAAAAAAGACAAACATTCTCGTCGCGGTCTTTTAAAACTTGTTGCAAAAAGAAGGGCTCATTTGAAATATTTACAACGCAAAAACCCGGAAGCTTATAAAAAAACCATTAAAGCTTTGGGACTTAAAAAATAGTTTTTTAAGTAACGCAACAAAAACGGCCCAAGGGGCTGTTTTTGTTATTTGTATGCTATACTAAAAG
>JALWJR010000010.1 GCA_026996985.1 Candidatus Kaiserbacteria bacterium | reverse complement strand
TTACGGGTTTGACAATTTGCCCTCTAGGGAAATTTCAAAGGAAAAAATTAACGACTCTGTTTTGAAAAGCTATTTTGTCTCCGAGCTGTTGCGCGCATTTTTCATCGAAAACGAATTTGTGGAGCTCACCAACTCTTCTTTGGAAGATAAAGGTGAGCTTAAACTTCAAAACGCGCTTGCAAGTGATAAAAGTTTCTTTAGAGAGTCAATTGCATATTCTCTCAAGAAGGCGCTGGATAAAAACGAACCCTATGCTCCACTGTTTGGAATTTATGATTCTTTCAAAGTTTTTGAAATCGGCTCGGTTTACAAAAACGGAAAAGAAGCCTTGCACGTGGCGGTAGCTGTACGACCTGTAGCCAAGAAAAAGCGCGAACAAAAAACCCAAGATGCGCTTGCTGAAATAAAACGTAAACTTGAAGAGGAGTTTTCCGTGTCATTGCCGGAGCCGGAAGGGGAAGTGCTTGAGTTTGATCTGCAAGAGGTTTTTGCAGATTTTAAGCCGGAGGGAGACTATCCCAAATTGCCGATTTTGCCGAATATTCAATTTAAACCTTTTTCTCAATTTCCATTTGTACTGCGCGATATAGCGGTTTGGATACCAAAGGATGAAGACAAAACAGAGATAGAGGAAGTGATAAAAAAACACTCAGGCGATTTGCTTAAAAGATTTGACCTTTTTGATGTTTTTGAAAAAGATAAGAAAACATCTTATGCATATCACTTGGTTTTCCAGTCTGACAGCAAAACTTTAACTGACGAGGAGGTAAATGAAATAATGACAAAGATTGAAAGCGAGCTCAACTCAAAAGAAGGGTTTGAGGTTAGGTGATTTTAGATTTTAGAAATTACCTGAAAACCAAGATTTTATTCTAGACCACAGTACAGACCATATTGAAATTCTTTGAATCTCTTGTTGGTTGCTGAATAATGAATTTATTTCATTCAATATACCCTCTGTCTCTGAACTTTTTCGTGTTGAGAAAATAAGCTCCCATGGGGTTTTTGAGAAAGTTTTTGCATCGGGTGTATTAGCTTTAAAAAGCTCATTTGTTCGTGTGTTATTTAATGATTCTGTTTTTAAAGCATTTAGATTATAAACTCCCAAATTTTGCATATAAATATTTTTTAATACATGTGCGGCTTTTTCTTGTTCTTCTGCAGTGCCGTTGAGCAGAGTGTAAGTTAGGCGAGTGGTATTTTGATTTTTTTGAATATCGCCGGCCATATAGGCTTTAAGCAGAGTTTTCTTAACTCTATTTGGTATAGGGGTGTTATTTGTTTGGTTGCCTTCAGTTGCATGGTTTTCTATTTCATAATTTTCTGATTCGCTTTCGTTGGCGATTTGCGTGTATCCATCCGAATCATTCATGTAACTTTCTGTATAATTTTCATTTTGATCAAATATATCTATATCTGTATTTGATGCATCCAAGTTATCATCTGACAACCCTCGGGTCGTTTGTTGGAAAGAGGTTTGCTGTAGAGCGTTTCGTATTTGTGCCTCCAGTTCCTGTTCGGATATCGGTAGAACTTCTTCAGTCGGTGTTAGATTTGCGTTATAGCTGTAGGGTGGCTGTTGTAATTCCGGTTTCAACTCGGCCGGGTTTTGTGCATCACCCATTGCATTGTTCAGATTATTCGTAGCTTGGTCTTGATTTTGGTTACTGGTCACAACATATTGTTGTCCCGATGCCACACAAGTTGTATTTTTAGATTGAGATATCGGTTCAATGTGCCACGGTTCACAAATTTTTCCACTGCTGTTGCCGCAACCGCCAAGCAATCTAAAAAACAACCCAAATTTTTGCGCATTTTCGTGAGCCCATTTACAAGCAGGGTTTCTCATACAATTTTGAAGAGATGCCCCAATGCGAGCTCCGTTAAATCGTAAATCTGCCGCTATGCCGCAGTTGTGTCTTGATCCCTGGCACACTCCTCCGACCCAGCCTCCCGGACTTCCCGCCCACTTGCCTTTAGTTGCCTTAAGCTGAGCTTGACGTTGAGGAGACCTGTAGCCTGAGTAGATTGTTATCTTGTGTCCTGATTGTTCTCCCGAGTTTATAAAACGCGCAAGACAGCATGCAAAGCCGGTATTTAACTGTGTTACGTGTGAAGAAGAATTATTTAATCTTTTTAATAAAAAACTTTTTGGGTCTTCACCGTCGACACGACACTCACTACCAAGAAGCGAAAGAGAAATATCGGACATTAAGGTTTTTCCGGGAATGCATTCCTGTTTAAATCCGTTATTTTTCAAAAGTTTGCAATCCTCTTCGGTTGCTAACTTATATTCTGCTGAGAAGACAGACACAACAGGTGTGGAAACAAGCAACAGACCGATCACCAATGATAAAATCAATCGTTTCTTCATGGTTTAATAATAACATAGATGAAATTTTGATTGAGCATGCAATTTGACACAGTGTGCATAAACCATATTTTTTGTTATACTTTTGCGCATGAGCAAAAAAACATCATACGGAGCAAAAGATATAACCGTTCTTGAGGGTTTGGAGGCTGTTCGCAGGCGCCCCGGAATGTACATAGGAACAACCGGGATAGATGGCTTGCATCACTTAATCTGGGAGGTGTTTGACAATTCGCGTGATGAGGCCATGGGTGGGTTTGCCGATGATATAGAAGTTGCGCTTTTGCCGGGAAACAGAGTGCGTGTTGTTGACAACGGTCGCGGTATCCCGGTTGACAAACATCCCAAAACAAAAGTTTCAGCTCTTGAAACCATCATGACCACTTTGCATGCAGGTGGAAAATTCGGCGGTGAAGGGTATAAATACTCGGGCGGTTTGCACGGTGTGGGAGTATCGGTTGTAAACGCCCTGTCGGTTTATGCGCGCGCCGAGGTGCACAGAGACGGAGGAAGATATGTGCAAGAGTATAAAAACGGAGGAAAGAAAACCGGTCCCGTCAAAAAGCTTGGCAGTTCAAAAATTACCGGAACAATTATTACTTTTGAGCCTGACCCGGAAATTTTTCCCGAGATAAAATTTAATTGGAATACGATAGTATCCCACTTGAGACAACAAGCTTACCTTGTTCCATCAATGAAAATAACCATCTATGATTTAAGAGAAATTGATGAGAAGCTTATAAAAGATACTGAAGTTTTCTATATTCGTGAACTGAGGTTAAACGCGCCGAGAATCAGTTTTTATTTTGAAGGAGGGCTTAAGAGTTTGATAAGTTTTCAAAACAGACACCAGAAACCACTGCACAAAAACATTTTCTACACCAAAGGAGAGAGTGAGGATGTTCAAGTGGAAATTGCTCTGCAGTATGTGGATGATATATCGGCTCGTATAAACGCGTTTGCAAACAACATTTACAACCCGGAAGGCGGAACACATGTGACAGGGTTTAAAACCGCTCTTACTCGCACCATCAACGCCTACGTCAAGAAAAACAACATGAAAGTTGAAGGTTCTTTCTCCGGAGATGATGTTCTGGAAGGTTTGACTGCGGTTATATCGGTCAAAATGAGAGAAATTCAATTTGAAGGACAGACCAAGGCAAAGCTCGGTTCGGTTGAAGCCAGGAGCGCAACCGAGGCGGTATTTGCAAAAGCGTTTGCGGAATTTTTAGAGGAGCACCCAGATGATGCAAAGGCGATAATTCAAAAAGCTTCTCTTGCGATGAAAGCGCGCAAAGCAGCCAAAGCAGCCAAAGATTCAATTTTAAGAAAAGGAGCGCTGGACGGAATGACCCTTCCGGGTAAGCTGGCCGACTGTCAGGTTAAAAATGCCGAGGAGGCCGAGCTGTTTATCGTTGAGGGAGACTCGGCCGGCGGTTCATCAAAGCAAGGAAGGGACAGGCGCACTCAAGCCATACTTCCACTGAGGGGAAAAATATTGAATGTTGAAAGAGCTCGCTTGGACAAAATGCTTGCAAACAATGAGATAAAAGCGCTTGTTGTTGCCCTTGGAGCTGCGATAGGAGATACTTTTGACCTGTCAAAACTCAGGTATCACAAGATTATAATAGCAACTGACGCCGATGTTGACGGAGCGCACATAAGAACTTTGCTTTTAACTTTGTTTTACAGGTACTTTAAGCCGGTTATAGAAGGTGGATATCTTTACATCGCTCAGCCACCGCTTTACAAGATTAAAAAAGGCAAGGAAGTTTACTACGCATACAGTGATGAAGAGCGTGATGAAATCCTGAAAGGAAAAGAAGGATTTGACGTGCAAAGGTATAAAGGTTTGGGTGAGATGAACCCTGAGGAGCTCTGGGAGACAACCATGGATCCAAAAACCAGGCTTTTAAAACAGGTTACAATTCAAGACGCCCAAGAGGCAGACAAAACATTTGATATCCTTATGGGAACCGATGTCTCAGCTCGCAAAACATTTATTCAAACCCACGCAAAAGAGGCAAACTTGGACATTTAAGTTTTTTGTGCAATAATGTTGGTCTAGGAACATCTACAAAAACATACAAAAACAGCACAAAGGAGGGAGTGATGCAACGCTACTATTTTCTATGTGTGCGCACCGTTGCTGATGCCGAAAAAATTGTGCAAACCCTCAAAAGAAAGTGGAGGGTAAACTCGGATAAAGAGTTGTTTGCGCAAGCTTATGGAAGATATTATTCATCAACTTATATGCCCGCAATTGACTGGCATATGAATCAGTGGAAAAAGAAAAAGGAGTTGCCCGAGTACATATTGCATTTTTATGCTACGGAGATTATGGGTATGGATGTTGAGCACGAAAGGAACAAAGCCTTATCCGATGGGAGATATTTTGAAAAGAATGTGGCGTATCCTTCTTGAGAGTAGGCGGGGTGCAAAAACTTGCATCCCGCTTTTTTTCGTGTATAGTATATCCACTCTGCGAGGCAGAGTTTGTTTTTATGAAAGTAAAATCTTCAGTAAAAAAGATTTGTAAAGATTGTAAAATCGTGAAGCGTCACGGGCGTGTTAGGGTTATTTGCAAAAACCCGCGCCATAAACAAAGACAAGGATAATTTTTTTAATATGCGTATAGCCGGAGTCACAATACCTGATAATAAAAGATTGGAGTATGCCCTGACAGCCATCTACGGCATTGGGCTTACTCGCGCCAGGGAAGTTTTGGATAAGGTTGGTGTTGACTATGGCGCAAAAGCACCTTCACTTTCACCCGAACAAGAGAAAAAAATAGCGCAAGAAATTGAGAAATTCAAAATAGAGGGAGAATTGAAACGTGAAATTGCGGCAAATATAAAACGCCTTAAAGACATTGGAACTTACAGAGGTGACAGGCACTCGCGCAGATTGCCCGTAAGAGGACAGAGAACCAGAACAAACTCAAGAACCGTTCGCGGAAACGTGCGTCGCACAATGACCTCGGGTAAAGTTAAAATAGAGAAGAAGTAGTATGGGTAAAAAAAGGATAATCAAAAAAAGCGGAAGTTCAATGAATAAAGGTTTGCGAGACCGCGCTTTGTCTCGCATACCGAAGAAAAAACTGCAAAGCGGAGTGTTAAACATTCATGCCACTTACAACAACACAAAGGTTTCAATTGCAGACGAAAAAGGAAATGTGGTTGTTTGGGCATCTGCCGGTTCACTTGGTTTCTCCGGAGCCAAAAAAAGTACGCCTTTTGCGGCCGCAAAGGTTGGCGAGCTTATAGCCGAGAAAGCCGAGATGATGGGGTTGAAAGAGGTGAAAGCTGTTATTAAAGGTGTTGGTTCCGGTCGTGAGTCAGCACTTAGGGCTTTTTTGACCAAAGGTTTTAAAATAAATGAAATTGTGGATGCGACACCGATTCCGCACAACGGACCAAGGCGTCGTCGTCCACGTCGTATATAATAAAAGCGTATGGTAAAGAGAAAACCGATTTACAAATTAGGAAGAAAATTGGGCGCGTTTGTACATGAGAAATGTCAAACGCAAAAGTTTGCGTTGTCGGAAGCGCGCAAAAACAAAAATTTCCGCCGCAGAGTGGCGCTTAGCGATTATGGTAAACAGCTTTTGGAGAAACAAAAAGTCAGGTTTGCTTTCGGTATTACGGAAAAACAGCTCAGAAGGTATGTTCATGAATCAATGAAATCGGAAGACACAAACACCGAACTTTACAGAAAATTGCAAATGAGACTGGACAGTGTTGTGCACTTGCTTGGATTGGCTCCAACACAGCCGGCGGCAAGACAGCTTGTAAGTCATGGACATATAACAGTAAACGGAAGAAAAGTCACCATACCTTCTTACGCTTGCAAAAAGGGTGACATTGTAGCTGTTAGAGAAGGAAGTAAACAAAAAGCCGTATTTACTCTGCGAGCGGAAGAGATTGCATCCTTTACTCCTGAAAGTTGGCTTTCTTTTGATGCAAAAAAGTTATCCGGAAAAATTGAAAAATTGCCGGAATATGATCCAACTTCAACACCTTTTGATTTGAAAGCCGTATTTGAATTTTACACAAAATAGTTATAAGTTAAATTACCATTATGAATCACAACATCACCCTTCCGTCAAAACCAAAAGTGATAAAAGAGGAGCCCAACCACGCTATCTACGAGATAGACGGCTTCTACCCGGGTTATGGGCACACCATTGGAAATTCTTTGCGCAGAATTATTCTGTCTTCTTTGCCCGGGGTTGCCATTACAACGGTTAAAATAGAAGGTGTTCCTCATGAGTTCTCAACCATTGATGGAGTAAAAGAAGATGCCATTTTGATTTTACTTAATTTGAAAAAAATACACTTTAAAATGGCAACAGATGAACCGCAGAAGCTTGTTTTGGATGTTAAAGGCCCCAAAACCGTAACCGCCGGAGATTTGCAGATTCCGGGACAGGTTGAAATACTAAACCCGGACCAGCACATAGCTGAGATAACCGGTAAAACTACGCTAAAAATGGAGATAACAGTTGAAAAGGGAATAGGGTTTGTGCCAAAGGAGTCATTGGTTGAAGACAAGACGGAAGCGGGTCTTATCGCTCTTGATGCCTCTTTTTCTCCAATTCGTCGTGTTAACTACGAAGTTGAAAACATGCGTGTTGGAGACAGAACCGATTTTAACAGACTTCGCTTCACTATAGAGACTGATGGCACAGTAACGGCAAAAGAAGCTTTTGAAGAGGCTATTTCAATCATGATACAACAACTCAAAGCGATAGTAGGATTCCAAGAGGAAGAGTTGTCGGAGGAAGTATCGGAGACGAAAGAGCAGGAAAACAAAGAGGCGGATAAAGAAGTTTTGAAAGTGCGCGTTGACGAGCTTGGACTTTCTGCACG
>JALWJR010000009.1 GCA_026996985.1 Candidatus Kaiserbacteria bacterium | reverse complement strand
CGTATTGTCATGTTCATCATATACGACAATACTATCGATTTCAGGGAAGAAGTGCCAATTTCGGCACTTTTTTCCGTTGGAACGACAGAGAGCGTTCGTTGCTATTTTGCGTTGGAAAAGACTATAACTTGCAAAATATCTTTTTATAAGTAATGTGGTGAGCGTGAATATGAAATACAATAAATTGCAAATTCAAAAACTTATCGCTTTTGTACTGTTTTTTGTGGGCGGAATATTTTTTGCTTTGGCGTTTGCGGGAGCCGATTTTCCCTTTAAGAAAATGCAAAACACAGAGACAATCACTTTGCAAAACATTAATTTAGAAGAAAAAATATCAGTTGATGCAAATGTAAAGCCGGATGTGGAACAGGATATTTTTGCCCAGGCAAGCGGTATACTTTCCAAAGTTTATGTAAAAGAAGGTGACAGAGTCTATAAGGGACAAACATTGGCACAAATAAACCAAACCGATTCTTTGTCTTCATACAAAGAGGCGCTTGCAAATTTAAATTCTGCGAATTTCTCTTATGAAAAAATGAAAAATGGTGCGCGCAAAGAAGATTTAGAGTTAGCGGAGCAAAAACTGAAGCTTGCCAAAAATGATTTTGAAAACGCAAAACAAGCCTATTGCGATAGCATAAAGCAAGGGCTTATTATTTTGCAAAATACAGATGTTGAGGTTGATAAATTTTTTCAAGACGATAATACCGAGCAAGTACATTTCCTTTATTTCATAAAACCGTATGATTATGCGGAGAACATCCAAAATCACCGCAAGCTTTTAACTCCTTACGTTTACAAATTGAAAGATGTAAAAAAAGTTGAAAATTGTGACAATCTTATCAAACAAACGAATGAAATAGTCTCTATCTTAACCGCATATCGCAGATTTTTAGACAATCTCTTGGATGAGCTTGTATTGGCTGAACAAGCTGATAAAGATAATAATTTTAAACAAATTAAAGCTGAAATATTATCATTACAGACTGCACTTGTTTCCGCGGAATCTTCTTTTAACAATACTCGAAAAATATATGATGCCGCTTGGACTGCCACAGAGACGGCAAAAATTGAGCTTGAAAAGATAAAAAACGGTAGCAGATATGAAGATATTAAAATTGCCCAAGCAAACAAAGAGAGAGCCCAAGCCTCTCTTTTAAGAGCATCAAAAAAGCTGAATGACACAATAATAAAAGCGCCTGCAGATGGTGTAATTTCAAAATTATATACCGAAGAAGGTGAATATATTTTCTCCGGCAAGCCGTTTGCTCATCTTGTCTCGGAGCAAGTCTATCTTGAGATTGAAATCCCGGAGGTTTATATTCCTTTATTTAAAGAGGGAGCCAACGTTGAAGTTGTTTTTGATGCTTACCCGGGAGAGGGATTTAGGGGAACTGTTGTTAGAGTTTTTCCCGATGCCATAGAGAAATCCGGAATAATTTATTATCGTGGTAAGGTTTTACTTGAAAACCCTGAGAAAAAAGTGCTGTTGCCCAAAATGTCGGCGGAGACTAAGGTGGGAAAAACCATAAAAGAAAACGCTTGGGTACTGCCG
>JALWJR010000008.1 GCA_026996985.1 Candidatus Kaiserbacteria bacterium | reverse complement strand
TTTGTATCTGACAAGCGGCGGCTCAGCCGATAAAGTAAAAAAAGCTCACTCTGTTTTTTGGTCAGTTTTTGTAGGTATTATTATAACTTTGGTTGCTTGGGTTGCGGTTGATACTCTTTTGAATATTTTAACGGGCAAAGGGGTGCAAGAGTGGAGCAAGCCAGAAGCTTTTATTGAAAAAACAATAAATTTAACTTGATAAAAAATTAAAATACAGTATAGTAGTGTCACTATGAGTCAAGATAGATTGGTAAAACTTGCGTGCACAGAATGCAAACGCATTAATTATTACACGGAACGCCGCAAAAAGGGCGACAATATTTCAAAGTTGAATTTGAAAAAGTTTTGCAAGCACTGTCGCGCGCATCACCCTCATAAAGAAGTGAAAAAGTAAAGACGTTCTCTCTTTGTCTTATTGTCTTGTTGGTTGTAAGCAAACTCCTTGAGGTTTTGCGTTTTTGCTGTAGAATTTACAGACGAAGGGGCGTAGCTCAGTTGGTAGAGCACGGGTCTCCAAAACCCGGAGTCGCAGGTTCGAGTCCTGTCGCCCCTGCAAAGAAAAAAGGAGAAAAACACGAATGTGTTTTGTTCCCAAAAGTAAAAAAATATCCACACCGTTTAAGTGTCTCATTTGTTGGTGTGGGGGTATAATTTACCTATGAACTCAAACGAGGCTATAAAAATAATTTCTCCCAAAACTCCGGAGCAAAAACAGGCCATTTTATCTCGCATTTGGTTTGTGCTAAACAGGCAGGGTAAAATGTCCCTCTCTTATGTAAATGAAAGGGGAGAGCCGGTTCAAAGTTTTATGTTATATGCGGTAGATGATGATTTTAATTTTTATATGGGTACTTTGCGTCGTTTTCATAAATATGAATTTTTGATACAAAACCCGATTATCTCCATCTTGGTAATTGATGAACTGCCCGATGCCAAACATGTTATAACAGCCAGAGCTCACATAACCGATACGATAGATAATCCAAATGATATAAAAAAAGTTATGAGGTGGTTTACCATGAAAAACTCTTGTCGTTATTTTATAAAACCTTTTTCAGATTTTGTGTTTTTCAAAGCGACCCCTCTTTCCATAAGAATGATTGACTCCACGGGAGATATATTGACCCGTTATGACATTACAATGGAGTAATCGCCCAAAAATTTATTTAACTACAGTTCTATTTCAAAAACTGAACAGCCTGACGGTTTTTTTCTCCTTTATCTATTTCAATTTTGATAAACGGAATTTTCCGTAATTTTGAATTCTTTTTAATGTAATTTCGCAATTCGTCCGCTTTTCGCCTTACAAAATGCAAAGCTTCCTGTTGCATTGAATCCGGCAGAACAGATATAAAAACGGTTGCAACTGATAAATTTGGTGCAACCTCAGCGCGAACCACGGTAATTAAAGATTTCCTGTTTGAATGCTCTTGAATAAACTCAGCCGACAGGTGAGCTATAAATTCGGAAATTTGTTTTTTTCTGCGAGCATCAACCATATTACTCTTCAAATTCTGCGATAAAAATCAAAGTATCTCCTTCGGCTATCAAATCCTCGGTTTTTATT
>JALWJR010000007.1 GCA_026996985.1 Candidatus Kaiserbacteria bacterium | reverse complement strand
AGTTAAAACAAAGCAGAGCGAGCCGGTTTTTGTTTCACTGTATTATTCGCACAATATATGTAAAACGAACAATAGGGAGGGGTAAAAACAGCTCATCTAAAAGGGGTGCCTTTTATATATTTTGTATGGTAGATGCGCCCATAAGGCTCTAATTTGATTTAACCCTACTTAACATACCTTTCTTACTGTAATTAAAACGCTTTTTTTCTTTATTTGCGCCATTGTTTTACTCTTGCATGCATCATTTAGATTAACTTATTTTTGATCCCGATATAAATTAGTCTTTTAAAAAACAAGCGCTCCCTCTTCACTTACAAACATCATAAGGCATAATAATAGTCCTCTCTTTTTTTACTTTTTTGCCCGTTTGGTTACCGTAACTTTCCCCTTTAATATTGTGCGAACTAAATAAAAAATTTATTTAACCTAAAAAGCGTAGATAGAATAAGTTACTTATCTTGTTGAAGGTAAAAAATCAAGCGGATTGAAATAAGCTTTCCATGGGGCTATGGGTATTTTGGCCTGAGAGCATCTGCGTGATTTTTTAAAACTTCCTATTCTTACCACTTTTACGGCCGACGCGTCATAGACTCCAAAATGCAAATGTGGCCCTGTTGAATAACCGGAACTTCCCGAGTATGCAAACACGTCACCACGTTTAACTTTTGTACCCGGTTTGGTGGCAATTTGTGAAAGGTGCGCATACATGGTTGCAAGTCCGTTGTCGTGTTTTATAAGAACCCATTTTCCGTAAGAGAGACAGCCCGGATATGCATCTGTGTTTCCAACCGCTTCCACAACTCCGTCTGCCGGAGCTTTAACGGGAGATCCAAGCGGAGTACCCAAATCAAGTCCGTTGTGCCCTCTGCCGTTGTATGCGCCGGATCTTGCAAATGGCGTGTTGCCAAAATATTGAGTTATATGAATATAGTCAAGTGGCCAAGAGAAGACTTTGCTCCCCTTTTTGGGCAACTCACCGGTTTTTTTATAAGAAAGCTTTGACTCAAATTCTCTCAGAGCTTTTTCAAACCTTTCTCTGGCCGCCCTTTTCTCGGCTAAAATTCTTTGATACTCAGATTCTTTGTTTTGAGTTTGTTTTAGTATGCGCGCTTTTTCTTGTTTGGAAATTTCAAGGCTTCTTTTTTGAACAATTAATCTTTTTTGGTAAGAAGTAAGTTCTTGCTTTTTCTTTTTCTTTTGAGCTAAAGCATCTGTCAGCTCAATTCTTTTTTGTTCAACTTCTTTTAATTTGTTGTTAACTGTCGCTTGAAATTGTCTTACAGCCTCTATATCACTCCAGATATCACTCAATTTTTGATTTTTTAAAAATAATTCAACCAATGAATAATCATCTTGCGTATTAAGTTTCTGCAAAGCTTTGGCAAGAGCTTCTTTTTGAATTGAGAGAGTAATTTTGGCGTTGGCTATTTCTTTTTCCAACTCTTCAATCGTTTTGGAGGTTTGTTTTATTTGAGTTTTTGTTTTAACAACAGAAGTATTTATTTTCTTTGTGGAAATTTCAATCTGTCTCATCAAGTTTGAAAGGGTTTTCTTTTTCTTGGATACCTTGGAGAGCTCTTGTTCGTACTTTTTTATCTCTTCATCAAGCTTTTCTATTTCAGATTTGTGCTCATTTATTTTTTCTTTCAATTCATTTTCATCCACAGCAACGGTGGCGTTTACCGAAAAAAGCAAAACCAAAATCGTAAATACACTCAAAAACAGTTTATTCATAAGAGTATTTTACCTTGTTTGCAAATTTAGGCAAAATTACAAAGTTAGACCTTGTTATTTAATCCTGTTTAGCTTTCAAGCTTGGCCAGAGCTTTTTTTATTCTTTCTTTAGATTCTTTTTTTCCAAGCAAGGAGGCAACGGTAAACGGATCCGGCGAGCGTTTTGCTCCGGTTAGCGCATATCTCACCGGCCAGAGCACATCTCCGGCTCCGTGCTCCTGAGCGTAAGGCCAGAGTATATCTTTTACCTCTTTTGGGTTAAATTCGTCAGGCAGTTTTTCAAAAAGCTCCAATGTTTTTTTAAGATGCTCCACTGTTTTTTCTTTGTCTGACTTTTTCCAAATCAAACTACCCTCTTCATACTCGCCCGCTTCAAACAAAAAGTTAAACTCTCCCCTCTCAAACATGGCAGAGATATCGGAGAATTTGGAAATTCTCTCTCTCATTTCGGCATAAAATACATTTTGAACAAAATCGGGCCTTAAACTCAGAAAACTCTTTAATTTTTCCGGCAAAAACTCTTGCAGAAGTAAGATAAATTTATCCTCGGAAAGTTTTAAAAGGTGTTGCCGGTTTATGGCATAGAGTTTTTCATAATCAAATTTTGCGGGAGAGTTGTTAACTTTCTCCAAATCAAACTCTGAAATAAGCTCGCTTAAAGTAAAGAATTCTTTGTCGTTTTTAGCACTCCAGCCCAAAAGTGCCAAATAGTTTAAAAGCGCCTCGGGCAATATCCCCTGTTTTTTAAACTCTTCATAAGTCACAGCCCCGTGGCGTTTAGAAAGTTTTTTACCATCTTGCCCCACTATCAAAGGAAGATGGGCATATTTTAAGGTTGGAGTTTCAATTGCTTGCGCTATCAGTATTTGCCTAGGTGTGGAGGTAATATGATCCTCCCCTCTTATTACATGTGTCACTCCAAAATCAAAATCATCAACAACAACGGTCAAATGATAAAGAGGGTCATCTTTTGAGCGCGCTATAACAAAATCACCATACTGACTCACATCTATTTTAATCTCCCCTTTTATAATATCGTTAAACACTATGTCTCCTCCGGGGTTTTTAATTCTTACAACCCTTCCCGTTTTGGCTGCATTTTCTTCCGCCTCATATGCTTTTCCTTCTTTTATAAGCTCCTCTATAACTTCCCTGTATCTGTCAGTGCGCCCAGATTGATAAAACGGTCCTTCATCATAAGTTAGGCCTAACTCTTTCAAATCCGCAAGAGCGATTTTTGCAAACTTTTCATCAGAGCGCTCTTTGTCCGTATCCTCAAAACGCAAAATAATCTTGCCCTCATTCTTTTTTGCAAACAAAAAATTAAACAAAAAAGTTCTTATATTGCCTATATGCAACGGACCTGTCGGAGACGGCGGGTACCTTACCACTATTTTTTCTTTTTTCTCTTCAGCCATAGCAAACTATATAACATGAGATAAGGCTACTTCCAAGATCTGCCTTGCAATGGTCTCCGCCGCTTTAGGTTTTGCAAAAGAAACAGCTGCAGACGACATCTCGGCTTGAAGCTCCGGATTTGACAAAATTCTGTCTATCTCCGCAACCAAAATGGTTGGGGTAAGATTTTTTTGTTTTATAACGGTTGCCGCTCCGGTTGATGCGTATACAAATGCATTTTCAGTCTGGTCATGAGATATCTCCTCTGGAATGGGAATCACTATTGCGGGCAAGCCCCAAATCGATATTTCGGCTATCATACCGGCTCCGGCTCTGCTTACTATCAAATTTGCCGCTCCGGATGCCATACGCATTGCAAGCTGATTTAGAAAACCGAAAGGATGATAACGATGCTTGTGAGGATGGTCTTTCAATATTACGGAGGCCACTTTTTTTACATCTTCTATATGATCTTTGCCGGTTTGATGAATTACTTGATATTTATCAACCAGCTTCTCTAAAGCGTCCAGAACGGTTGAATTTATGGCTTTCGCCCCCAAAGAGCCACCAACTATCAAAACAGTTGGTACATCCTTGTTTAATCCGAGATAGTGGTGAGCTCCCTCCCCCACCGGTTTAAACAACGCGCTTCGCACGGGGTGTCCCGTGAGAGCGATTTTCTCTTTTGGAACTCCTTTTTCTATAAAATAATCGGCGGTTCCGGGATATGAAACGGCAATCGCTTTCGCCCACTTGCTTGCTATCAGATTTGCTTTGCCCGGCTTGGCGTCAGATTCGTGGATTATAAGCGGAATACCCAAAATTCGCGCGGCAACCGTAGTTGGAAACGCCGCATACCCGCCTTTTGAGAAAACAACATCAGGATACAACCAATACAATTGCCAAGTTGCTTTTATTATCCCCGCCAATGTCTTGAAAACATCAAAAAAATTTTGTATGGAGAAATATCTTCGCATTTTACCCGCTGGTGATGGCTTGTATATGATGTTTTGCTCCGCCAATGCCGTCTTATCAAGAACATCAGGTCCCAAATAGTAAAGCTCGGGCTCTAAAATTTTTTCTTTATCAACTATTTCATGAATGGCCTCGGCAACGGCAATTATGGGATAAAAATGCCCTCCCGTGCCCCCTCCTGTAAAAACTATTCTCATAAAAAGAATTATACATTATTTGCAAGAAGTTTCTATTTTTGCGAACGATTTTGCTATGATCTTTTTTAACTAAAAAAGACGGCAGGAATTAACCTGCCGTCAAAATTTTTTCGGCTCAATCTTGAGCGCGCTTTATGCGCTTGAAACGACGAGAGTCAAACGCATATACTACAAATTCGCCATCTTCATCGAACCAACCAGCTGTAAAATCATAACGGTCAGTCCAATGAGGTGAAGCATGCTTACCGACGAAGCGACGAGGCTCATCAAAAACTTCAACTACCACAATCGGATCATTATAATGAGGCCACCTGAGATTTTTCATGTCGTCTTTCCAGACAACCACATCCCCCGGCTTCAACCCGTTAATGGGATTGAAGTCAGCAACGATTTTGCGAATTTCTTCCAGGCTATTTCTGACATTTTTATCTTTGACCGGTCGTTTAGAACGATAGTTACCCTCTTCCATTTCTTCAACGACTTCACCAAGCAACCCGTCAAATGGGTCAAACGGCGTAATAGGCATTTGCTCCTCCTTCCATGTTAAGCTAAGACAAGGAGTCTTAGCAGTTGCCATTGCTGAGTCAAATTTAAACAATATTTTCCTTCTGTCAAGCACTTATATTTTCATATTATTCGCTTTTGCACACAACTTTAATACTTCACCACAGGTGAAGTATTAAGAATATATTATTGATTTATATTCATAAAAATACAAAAAGGGTACATAAAGTACCCCCTATGTGTTAAGTCAATATACAAACTTTCCATATCCGCGAATACGAGCACGCATAAATAATTCTTCCAACACTGATTTTAAAGGTGCTTGCATACACCCGTTATATTTCTCCTGAGCTTCTTTCATTAAAAGCTTGTTTAAGGTGGCAAACTGAATACATCCTTCATCTTGAATTATACGTTCCACAAACCTTGCTTGTTCACTTTTGGTCATCATAGCTACCTCCTCTCTTTTGATTATTAAAATAAACTCGCTACAAACAATAGTAGCACGAACACTGTGAATCTCAAAAAAATATGCAGCAGTAAAATATGATTTTGATGCAAACTTGTACCGCCTTTGCTTTTTGATATAATTTTGCCCATGCAAAACCTAATTGAAATTATAAATGCAAACATTCAAATTATTTTGATTGTATTGCTTGTTCTGTTTGTTGTTATTTTTGGATTTCAACTTATTCTTTATTTCAAACTCAAATCATTTTTAAAAGGCACGGGAGAGGTATCCCTTGAGAAAGCATTAAACAAAATTACATCCGACTACACACAAATAAAACAAAACCAAGAGGAAATTGAAAAATTTATCAAAAACCTTGATGTGGAAGTCAAAAAAACAATAAAAGGAGTCGGACTTGTAAAATTCAATCCGTTTGCCGGCTCCGGAGACAGTAAGCCAAGTTTTGCGTTGGCGCTTATCTCATCAAACGGAGACGGAATTATTATCTCAAACCTTTATGCAAGAGATAGTGTCTCTTTCTTTACAAAAGAAATTAAAAACTTCAACAGCTCGGCCGAACTTTCAAAAGAAGAGGCTGAGGCGCTTGCAAAAGCAAAAAATTCATTGCATAATTAAAGCAAGCTTTTGCTTGCCCTTGTCGGGCTTTTTTAATTGAAGTTTATTATGGATGATAAAGCGCAAACAAGACCGCCTGTTGTAGTAGTTATGGGACACGTAGACCATGGAAAGTCTGCGCTTTTAGACTATATCCGTAAAACCAATGTTGTGGAAACCGAGGCCGGTGGCATAACTCAACACATAAGCGCATACGAGGTGGAAAAAGAACACGAGGGACAAAAAAATAAAATAACTTTTATAGACACCCCCGGACATGAAGCTTTCGGAGCCATGCGGGCTCGCGGGGCAAAAGTTGCCGATATTGCCGTGTTGGTAGTCTCGGCCGAAGATGGAGTTAAAAAACAAACCCTTGAGGCCCTGCAAGCTATAGCAGACGCTGGAATTCCGTTTATCGTTGCCATAAACAAAATAGATCTTCCAAACGCCAACCTGCAACGCGCTCAAAGTTCTCTTATTGAAAATGAAATTTACATAGAAGGAATGGGTGGAGATATTCCTTGGGTTGCAACTTCGGCAAAAACCGGTGAAGGCATTGATGAATTGCTTGATACGATTTTACTTTTGGCAGAGATGGAAGAGTTAACGGCGAATAAAGATGAGCCCGCATCCGGAGTTGTAATTGAAGCAAACAAAGATCCCAAAAAAGGGATAAGCGCAACTTTAATCATAAAAAACGGGTCTTTGAAAACCGGAGAGTTTATAGTTGCCGGAGATGCTATGACACCTGTGAGAATCATGCTTGATCACACCGGAAAACCGATAAAAGAGGCGACTTTCTCTTCCCCGATTTTTGTGGTTGGATTTGATAAACTGCCCCCCAGCGGTGAGCTTTTTACAACTTTCAAAACAAAAAAAGAAGCCCAAGAGGCCAAAGAGGAAATTGAAAAAGTCCGCAAGCAAAATGAAAAGAGACTACCTTCAGACTTTGACCCGGAAAAAATGCTACCGCTTATTGTCAAAGCGGACACAAAAGGAACTCTTGAGGCGGTATTATATGAAATTGACAAGCTCAAAAACGACAGATTCTCCCCTATTGTAACCTACTCCGGAGTAGGTCCGGTATCAGAAGGTGATGTTAAAATGTCTATATCAACCGGGGCTTTAATTCTGGCTTTCAATGTAAAGGAAGACAAACTTGCAACAGATTTGGCAAGAACAAGAGATTTGCAAATTCATCACTTTAACATTATTTACGAGCTTGCCGATTGGTTGAAAAAAGAAATAAAGTCTCGTACGCCCAAAATGATTGTTGAAAAAGAAATCGGAAAAGGAAAACTTTTAAAAATTTTCAGTGAACACAAAGATACTTATATAATAGGTGGAAAGGTGGAAGAAGGAGAAATTCTAAAAGAAGGAAAAATGAAAATAATCAGACGATCTGAAGAAGTTGGAGAAGCTGAAATTTTAAACTTGCAATCCGGCAAACAACCAACCGAAAAATTGGAAGCCGGCTCAGAGTTTGGAG
>JALWJR010000006.1 GCA_026996985.1 Candidatus Kaiserbacteria bacterium | reverse complement strand
GTTTGAAGCGGGGCTTGTTCTCAGTGGAAGTGAAGTAAAAGGTATTCGTGCGCATCGGGTAAATTTAAAAGACAGTTTTATCCGTTTTGTCAACGGGGAAGCTTTTTTATTTAATGCACATATCGGCAGGTTAGAGACAACACATCATTATTACGGGCATGAAGAGAGAGGGGCAAGAAAACTGCTTTTACATAAAAGAGAGTTGCAAAAAATGCAAAAAGCCGTCGCACGTGACGGATATACCATAGTGCCTCTGCAGCTCTATTTTAACAAAAGAAATATTGCTAAATTACAGATCGCCATTGCAAAAGGAAAGCTTTTACATGATAAACGAAATGATTTGAAAGAAAAAGACCAAAAAAGAGATATTCAAAGGGCAATGAAGGATTATTGATGAAGTTTTTGTTTGTGTTTTGCCTCTTTGTATCTTCTGCTTTTGCGTTACATGTAACAGTTGTCGGTGATGAGGTGGGAAACGGAAAAACTGCGCTCATTAAACTGGCAAAAGAAAAAGGGATTGTTTATAAAACAATTAGATTTGAAAAGAAAAATATAAAAATATTTCCAAATCCTTTTAATGAAGGCGAGTACTATGCTCTACTTCCTGTCTCTTATTATGACAGACCGAGTCAAAAAAGGGTACAAATTTTTTATATTCAAAACGGGAAAACAAAGCATAAAAATATTTTATTAAAAATAAAAGATGCAAAATATAAAAAAGAGACCTTACATGTAAGCTCTGCAAAAGTAAATCCACAACGCCCGGATGTGAAAAAAAGAATCGCAAAAGAGCATAACGAGGCGATGAAAATCTATCATACGGTGACAAATAAGAGTTATTTGCATTCAAAATTTATTTTGCCTATGCAGAGTGAGATAACAAGTGCTTTTGGAACGGCTAGAATTTATAACGGTTCACTTAAGGGATACCACAGCGGTACCGACTTTCGTGCAAAAATGGGCTCGCCCATCATAGCAAGTAATGCGGGCAGGGTTGTCTTGGTGAAAAAAAGATTTTATTCAGGCGGAACGGTTATAATTGACCATGGTGAAGGCATCTATACCTGCTATTTTCATATGAGTAAATTTCATGTTCAAGAAAAGCAGTTTGTAAAAAAAGGCGAACTTTTAGGTTTATCGGGGAAAAGCGGCAGGGTTACAGGTCCTCATTTGCATTTTTCAGCTAGAATTGACGGAGTACAAGTTGATCCGCTTCAACTTATAACATTACTAAACAATAATTTGATTTCAGACAAACAGAGGAAATAATAATGACACTTTTTCAATTACTAATGCTTGGAGCATCCGCTTTTTTCGCGTATAAAATATACGAACATATACAAACACTCAAAGATCCGCAAGACAACGGGCATTTAGGTGCAGAGGATGAACGAAGTGCTGAAGCATTTTCCCCTTTTGATGCATCGTCTTTGGTTGAAAAAGCGGACGAAGCTATGCAAAAAGGGGATTTGCAAAAAGCACTTGCCATTTACAGTGAAGCCAATATAAAAGAGCCGAAAAACCCGGAAACGCTCTTTAAAATGGGTTATACCCTTGCTCAGCAAAACAGAGATGAGGAAGCCTTGGAATATTATAAAGAGGCACTTGAATTAGACCCGGACAATAC
>JALWJR010000005.1 GCA_026996985.1 Candidatus Kaiserbacteria bacterium | reverse complement strand
ATACCTATTTTTAAAATAAACGCAATTTAAAAAACTTGGGAAAAATCATTAATTCTAATAGGTACTAAAACACAAACGGGAAATCGTCTTCTTCAGCCGATTTCCCGTACAATAAAATCAATTATATAATGTGTTGACGTCTTAACCATCCTGCAATCATCACGCTTATAGTGGTTATGATTGCAACAATTACACTTGATCCTAATAAAACAAGGGTGATATTATCAGAAGACTCGGGCATGATAGTAAATATCACCATCCCTACTACAAGTAAAATTGCTTGCGCTTTCATAAATTTTTCGTTTGGTATATACCGAGCATCTCTCATTAACAAACTTGCAATCACAGATCCCAAGGAAATTGTTACAAGAACCCCTGCAACTCTTATTATCATGGGCTCACCTGTTATTATTATCCCCAAAATTATTAAACTGATCATGTAAACAAGCATATATGTGAAAGCATATATGATCATCTCGTTACTCCTTCAAGGTTGCCAGACTGCAAGTGTTATACACTATACATATTATATATGTCAATAGTTTGTGGGCTTACTCGCTTTGGTATCCTTACTTTATAAAAACAGTATAAATACTAAAGCCGTGTTAAGCTATTATTTATCATTCATTATTTCTTACTTAACAGTCGTTAATCAGTGTGTGCCCCCTCTCTTTATCGCTTTTAAGAATTCGGTAAATATCGGGTGCGGACTCAAAGGTCGCGCTTGAAGCTCAGGATGGAATTGAACCCCCAACATAAAGGGGTGTTTTTTAGTTGGGAGCTCGGCTATTTCCATAAGTTTTTTGTCAGGAGATACTCCTGAGAATATCAAACCTGCCTTCTCCAGTGTTTTTACATACTCTGGATTTACTTCGTAACGGTGCCTGTGCCTTTCATTTACCAGCTCTTTTTTATAAGCTCTGCGAGCGATAGTTCCCCTCTTTAAATAAGCCGGATATGCGCCCAGCCGCATCGTACCTCCGTAATCTTTATTTTTTATTTTTTCCACTTGCTCGGGCATAATGTCAATTACCAAGTGCTCGGCCTTCGGGTTAAGCTCTCTGCTTGTTGCGTTTTTAAGCTTTGCAACATTGCGCGCGTATTCGATAACCATAAGCTGCATTCCGTAGCAAAGCCCAAGATAAGGAATTTTGTTTTCTCGTGCATATTTTATAACCTTTATCTTTCCCTCAATTCCGGTTTTTCCAAAACCGCCCGGAACTATAACACCGTCATAGTCAGATAGAGTACTTACTTTTATTTTGTTCGTTTCAAAATCTTTTGAATTTAGCCAATGAAGCTCGGGATTTAGCCCCAGCTCGTACGCTGAAAATTTTATAGCTTCAATAACTGAAATGTACGCATCTGAGAGTACAAAATCTCCCGTATCAAAATATTTTCCGACAATCGCTATCTTAACCGGTTTGTTTGCTTTTTTAATCTTGCCTACAAACGACTTCCATTTCGTAAGATTTGCTTTTTTTGTTTTCGGCCTAAGAGATAGCTCTTTAAGCAACATTTCCGACAAATTGTCTTTTTCAAAATTCAAAGGAACATCGTAAATACTTTCCACATCCGGAGCGGATATAACATTCTCCGGGTGTATGTTACATTGCATTGCGATTTTCTCTTTTCTTCTTTTATCTATGGGCTCTTCACTTCTCCCTATTACAAAATGGGGTTGTATTCCATAGGAGTTTAGCTGTCTTATGGCATTTTGTGTCGGTTTTGTTTTCATCTCTCCAACCTTTGAAGGAATGGGCAGATAAGAAACCATGATAAAAACAACATCTTTGGGAGAGCGTGCGTGCATGACCCTGGCGGCTTCCATAAACATTGCATTTTGAAAATCTCCCACGGTTCCACCTATTTCTATAACACTTATCTCGCTTCCATTTTGATTCGCCGCTTTCTCAAAACGAGAAATAATCTCGTCTCGCACATGAGGTATCGCCTCTACACACGCTCCGTCATATTCCAAATTACGCTCTCTGTCTATGACGGTTTTGTAAACCATACCGCTTGTAAGATAATTCTCGGGTGGCAAATCTTTATTTAAAAATCTTTCATAATTTCCCATGTCTTGATCAGTCTCAAGTCCGGAGTTTAAAACAAAAGTCTCACCGTGCTCAGTCGGATTCATAGTACCGGCATCAACGTTAAGATACGGGTCAACTTTCATTAAATTCACTTTATATCCTCTAGCTTGAAGAATTGTTCCGATTGAGGCGGTGGTAATTCCTTTTCCCACCCCCGACATAACACCACCTATAACAAAAATAAACTTTTTAGATTTTGCCATGCGCGCTCTTTAACTTATAAATTAAACTTTTAAATATCTCCTTGCCGCAAAATAACTTGATATCGCTCCCAAAAGAACACCCGAGCCCACAGTTACAACAAAAAGCCACAGTGCATGCTCCTCAAAAAACATTTCCGTACTGAAATTACCAAAAAATCTATACGATGCCGGCCCCAACCAAACCGCTATGGGATATGAGATTGCATAAACCAACAGTCCGGAGACAAATCCATACAAAGAAGCTTCAATTACAAAAGGACCTCTTGCATACCAGTTGGAAGCACCAACCAACTTCATAACACTTATCTCATCTTTGGCTGAGAATATGGCGAGTCTTATGGTATTAAACACAATCACAAAAGAAGCGAAAACCAAAATTACCGCAAGCGCTATCCCCAATCTTTTTGCACTTTTTGATATTTCAATCAATCTATCTATGACAGGCTTGTTTTTAAAGAAGTTTATATGTTCTATGAGAGGTGTTTGATTTGCTTCAAGCTCCGTTTTTCCTTCCAAAAACTTAGCAATACTTTCATACTGCCCTATCTCTTTTGCGCGAATGGCAAGCGATGCGCCAAGCGGGTTTGAATCTAACTCATCCAAAGCTTTAAGTGTTGCAGGGTCGTCTTTATGTCTTTCGCGAAAACGCGCCAAGGCTTCGTCTTTTGACATGTAGATAACCTCGGCAACTTCAGGCTGTTTTTCAAGCGTGGCTTTCAGTTTTTGAATTTCACTCTCCGGAGCATCAGGAACAAAATAAATATTTATATCCACTTTTTGCTCCAACTGCTCAAGAACAGCTTTTAAGGCTGCATTTGTAAAAATAACACCGACTATGGAAAAAAGTGTTATGGAAATAATAAAAATTGATGCCAAAGAAACAAAACCATTACGCAGAAAACCTATGACTCCGTTTCTTACAACTCTTTTTATTCCTATCCACATACTCATAAATACGATTTATTATAACATGGACTTATTCCCAAACAACACAAAGTGCATTTTAGGCAATTTTTGAGTGAGACGCCGTTGAGGAAACCGAGCAAATACAGCGTATTTGTGAGTGTTGACGAAACAAGTCGCAGCCAAAAATTGCCAAAATAAACAAAGTGCTTGTTTGGGAACAAGTCCATTATAAACTGTAATGTCCTGCGTGATCATCTCTTATTATTTTTCCGGAATCCATTGTTATAACCCTTTTTCCGAGCGCGTCTATCACTCCCTTGTTGTGAGTTGTCAGAATAATTGTCGTACCAAGATCGTTTATCTTTTTGAGAATTTGCACAATCTCGTAGGTGTTTATCGGGTCAAGGTTTCCGGTTGGTTCATCGGCTATTATCAAATCGGGTTGGTTTACTATTGCGCGCGCTATTGCCGTTCTTTGTCTTTCACCCCCGGAGAGTTCATGAGGAAAATAGTCTTTTTTGTCATACAAATCAACCAGCTCCAGAACATGTGGCACATCGGCTATTATCTCTTCTTCCGTTTGTCCAACCGCCTCCATGGCAAAAGCTATGTTTTCATATACGGTTTTACTCGGAAGAAGTCTGAAATCTTGAAAGATCACTCCGATCCTTCTTCGTAAATTCTTGATATCTTTTTGAGACATTGAAGGAATGTTTCTACCCTCAAACAAAACTTTACCCTTGGTTGGAAAAACTTCACCCAAAATCATCATCAAAAGAGTTGATTTACCGGCGCCGGAGTGCCCGACTATTGAGATAAACTCACCCGGATCAACTGAAAAATTAACGTTTTCAACGGCAGGTCTGCCACCATTGTAGAGCTTGGTCACATCTTTAAACTCCAACATTGCCACAAGTATAACACAACTTTAAAAAAAGATTTAACAGTTGTGGGTAATTAATAGACTTGTCCCTAAATAACACAAAGTGAATTTTGAGCAAAGTGCTTATTTGGGGACAAGTCTAATCTCCGAGCAATGATTCACTCTGATATTTCCAAAATGTCGCGTACTTTCCTCCTTTGTTTATCAATTCCTCATGTGTCCCCTCTTCTATTATTTTACCGTTTTCAAACACCAAAAGTCTGTCCAAATGTTTTATGGTACTTAAACGGTGCGCCACCACAATTGCCGTCTTGTTCTCCATAAGCCTAAGCAGGGCCTCTTGAATTAATTTTTCACTTTCACTGTCAAGCGCGCTTGTTGCCTCATCCAATATCAAAATCGGCGCGTCTTTAAGAATTGCCCTTGCTATAGCTATTCTTTGTCTTTGTCCGCCGGATAATTTTACACCTCTCTCACCGACAAAAGTGTCATACCCTTCGGGCAACTGTTCTATAAACTCATGCGCGTTTGCCAATTTTGCCGCTTGAACTATTTCATCAAATGTAGCCCCTTCTTTCCCGTATCCGATATTCTCAGCAATACTTCTGTGAAAAAGCAAAGGTTCTTGCGGAACAAATGCTATGTATTTCCGCAAATCACTTTGCAAGACATTTTTAATGTTTTGTCCGTCTATTTTTATCTCTCCTTCCTGAACATCAAAGAATCTCAAAAGCAATTTAACAAGAGTTGTTTTACCCGAGCCCGAATGTCCAACCAAACCAACCTTTTCCCCGGATTTTATATGCAGGGAAAAATTGTTAAAAATGGTTCTCTTTTCATCGTCGCTGTATTGGAATTTTATTTTCTCAATATCTATATCTCCTTTTTTAACCGTAAACGGCAATGGTTTTTCCGGATCCTTAACATCCGGCTCTATTTCAAAAATATCCACCATCTCCTGCGCATCCGAGAGGGCGGACACGGTAAGACCCATTGACCTGCCCAAATTCCACACCAAATCGGAAACTTCCTTTGCATACATATAAGCCAAAGCCACAACCCCGGCTGTAATCTCACCCAAACCCCAAAGATACACCGACAAAGCCAAGACCGAAACCTGAAAAATCATCGTGAACACACCTTGGAAAAGTCTTTGATGGTCTCCCATTCTCCATGCTCTTGCGCGTTTTGCCTCTTCGTCAGCTAAGGTTTTATTGAATCTTGTTTTCTCATATTCTTCTTTTGCAAACATTTTTACCGTTAAGATGTTGGTTAAAATGTCCGCCAGCTCGCCGGTTGTCTTTGATTTGGCCTCGGCATGTGCCAGGTCAAGTTTTCTTTTTTTATTAAGAATAAGTTTTGTAACGATAATAAACAGTATGGACCACACCAAAAACAAAATCCCAACAAATTTTGTGTAATACCATAAAACCGAAATTGCAAAAACAAGATGCAAACCGTTTAACCAAAAGGTAAAAACAAACTGGTCATGCAAAGTTTCAAACGAATCCGTATACCTTCTTACTTTTGCTACCAGAGAACCTATAAACTGATTTGAAAAGAAAGTGTGAGAATGTCTTTGTAGGCGCTCAAAAGCGTCAAACGCTATATCTTTTAAAATTTTACTCTGTGTTGTCGACATTACATAGTTACCGGAGCTGTATCCGGATTGCGCTATCAAATTAAAGAAAATATAAGATGCAAGCAATGCCAAAACGCCGGTGAATGCAAGTTTCGGGTCGTGAGTTGAAATGTAGTCTATTATGTTTTTGTAAATAATCGGTAAAACAAGCCTAAAAAAGGTTGTTCCGATTGCATAGATAAATAAAATGGCAACAAAAGCAAACAATCTCTTTTTAATATGGGGCCAATAGTATTTTAAAAGTTTCAGCATCAAAAAATTATAACACAAAGCTGGAAACTACTTTATAAGCCCAAGGTTGCCATCAAGCACTGAATCAACATCCGATGTTTCTTTCTCTGTCAGATGATCTTTCACTTTTTTGTAAGGATGCAAAATATAGCTTCTTCTTTGTGAGCCCCATTCGTTTTTAACGGTTTTTGAAACCGCATACTCTTCTTGTTCTTGTTTCTGCTTCTCCTGTTGAAGGGCAAAAAGTTTTCCGGCCAACATTTGCAGAGCTTTTTCTCTGTTTCTCTGCTGGGTTCTCTCTTCCGTGCACTTCACCACAATTCCTGTCGGTATATGTTTGATTCTAACCGCCGTTTCAACCTTGTTTACGTTCTGCCCGCCTTTTCCTCCCGAACGCGAGAAAGATATTTCCAAATCCTCATCTTTGAGAGAAACCTCGAACATTGAGACAATTGGCAAAACCTCCACCATGGCAAAACTGGTCTGTCTTTTCCCTTGAGCGTTAAATGGTGATATTCTAACCAATCTGTGCACACCGCTTTCGTTTTTCAGTTCACCATAAGCACTCTTTCCCACAACTTCAAAAGATATACTTCTTAAACCGGCAGAACTTTCGTTTACATCCAAAATTTTAATTTCCCAATTTTTCTCTTGCGCAAAACGCGTATACATTCTGTAGAGCATTTTTGTAAAATCTTCCGCATCATCTCCACCGGCCCCTGACATAAGACGAACTATCGCTCCGCCATTGTCATATTTGTCAAAAGAGGTTTTTCCTTCTTTTAGCGCTTGATACTCGGCAACCACTTCTTGGGCTTTCTGCGGGTCAGACCAAAACTGCGGGTCACTCATCTGTCTTTCAATTTCTTTAAGTCTTTGTTTGATATCATCGGAGTTCATACTGAAAGTTTACATAATTTAAGAACTCTGCAAAACCTGTGTTTGCTCTTTAGAGTTTTTTACACCACAAAACGGGAGTTGACTCATCACTCTGTCCAAGAGGGTTATCAAAAGCCAGTTGCAACCCCAGCTTCTCAAGTTCTGCCGTCTCAGGCTCTAAAATATTTACTCCCAAATCATTTGCATCCATTACCATAACGGCAACCTTTTTGTCAAACATTCCTTCAACTTCTTTTGCCCACCTTCCGGGATTTAAAGGATTTCGCACCACATGTCTGTTGTACGGAGGGATAACATAATCGGCCGGACCGTCAACTCCGCGAGCTTGGTCGCCGACTATTCTGTAAAAAACGCCTTTAATTCCAAAAGGTTTTGTAACCGCTGCGGCAGAGGCGCCAAGCAAAACTTTAAAAAGACCAACCTCATCTATTACAACTTGCATGGTAAGCGGATCTGAAGCTCCTATTCCCGCTTCGGTTTTTGTCATGTATTTTGTCAAAAAATTTGCCCAAAATCCCGGCTTTATTTCTTCAACCGGAATTGCTCTGCCTTGATCGGCGGCTAAGGCGGATTCGGCAACCAAAATCACATCTCCGTCTGAGACCTTATCTTTCAGTTCATCAACTATTATTTGCGCCAAATTATCTCCCGGCATTATAACTTTGGTTTTAACCGGAAAACGTCTAAAAGTTTGTCCATCTACAACCACTTCAAATTTTTTTCCGGGA
>JALWJR010000004.1 GCA_026996985.1 Candidatus Kaiserbacteria bacterium | reverse complement strand
CCGGTGTAGCCAGTGTAGCTTGGGGTTGTTTTTTGAGTTTGTTGCTCTTTCTTTGCCGGTTTTTGTTTTATGGTTACCAAATAAGGACCTGAGACCGCCGGGGTAGCGGTTGGGTTTGCCTTGGAGACAACATAAAACATATACTTCTCTCCCAATTCTATTCCGCGGATTATTGCCGTATGAACAACATCTCCGGAATTGTTTTGCACAGAAGCGTATTTGAGTCCCAAACGAGGCGCTGTGGCATCTATTCCCGTAAATTCAGATACC
This sequence comes from Candidatus Kaiserbacteria bacterium, assembly GCA_026996985.1. GTDB lineage: Bacteria > Patescibacteriota > Minisyncoccia > Phycocordibacterales > UBA2100 > S143-145. The sequence continues at coordinate 7,604 of JALWJR010000004.1, read as the reverse complement.
GGGGTGTAGACAACCTGACTTGTAGCCGGAGCATCTGTAGACCATCTTACAACAACACATTTCTCGGAAGCAGACGCCGCAATTGCCGAGACTTCCGCTATCTCCGGAGGAAAAACTTGACCCGAGAGTACCGGAGAGTTGCTTTTTATCTCAACTGTCACACCGGCACATGTGTTGTTTAGCACTTGCGCGGAAGCGCCATAAAAAGGCATCAGCCCAAAAACAATGGTTGCCAAAATTATCATGCGCACTTTTGTATTCATAAATCGATATTTAAAACTTGTAATTAAATTAAAAATTAGAGAAAGAGCAGAAAAACAAAGGACTTTTTTGCACTTTACGCGCAAAAAAGCGATAAGTCAAGCGGTTTTTTTAAAGTGCGATATTATCAATTTGCCTCCGCATTTTACAGAAAAAATCACAAAATACTGCGGTTTTTGGTAAAAATTATTATAAAGGACAAAATTTAATGGAAATAAGCTAAAATTTAATATTATTTTGTCCTTTATAAGATATGTCTTTTATAAAACGTTAAAGTGTTATCAAATTCTTATTCTTGCGAATATGGCAAAACACGTTACAATGAAATTATGTACAAGATTCTTGATGCAAAATCAAAAGATAACTTAACTTGGCATTATCTAAATTTTCCCGATGCCGACGAACTAAAAAAAGTGGCCGAAGTTTGCAAATTAAACACTTCAATTTTGTACGAACTTTCAAAACCGTCACTGAAACCTCGCGCGCAACGTATCGGTGATTTTCTTTATTTGGTTTTTCACTTTCCCTTTCATACTCATAAAGATTTTGATACTTCCTCTGAATACGAAATAGACTTTGTAATAGGAAAAGATTTTCTACTAACCGCCACTTATGACAAAATATCCGTACTTGATGAATTTGCTTCCGCTTTTGATGTGCACTCCATTTCATCTAACGGAGTTGATGACAGGCCTTTCGAAGATCCGTTAGATATTTTCAACTCTATTTTAAAGCTTATGTATGAAGAAGTTGAAAGACAAATTGATATAGTTAAAAATGAGCTTGAACATATTGAACATGCCATCTTTGAGGGGCACCACAAAGAAATGGTAAAAGCGATATCACAGGTGGCCAGAGATATACTAAACCTCAAACAATCTCTTGACCCGCACCAAGATATTTGGAAATCAATTCTCAACGAAGCGCGCGAACTTGAACTGACAAATATAAAAAGAAGACTGCAAACAACTGAAGATATATTTTGGAAAGTGAGAAAGCATATAACAAACCTGTGGCAGACCTTGACGGAACTTAGAGAAACTAACAACTCCCTTCTGTCAACAAACCAAAACGAGGTTATGCAAATTCTTACGATTCTCGCTTTTGTAACTTTCCCGCTGTCATTGATTGCCTCTTTGTTTGGAATGAACACCGAGTATACTCCACTGCTAGGAATAAAATATGATTTTTGGGTTATAATAGCTTTAATGTCTTTGGCTACGGTGGGTATGTTTTTCTACTTTAAACATAAAAATTGGCTATAGAATAGTATGACTATTTATCTCAAAAACACATTATCCGGCAAAAAAGAGAAGTTTAAACCTCTACAGGAAGGAGTTGTAAAAATGTACCATTGCGGGCCAACCGTCTACAGTAGAGCTCACATAGGTAATCTGCGCGCTTATGTATTTGCCGATACCTTGCGCAGAATGTTTTTGTTTGCCGGATTTCAGGTAAAACAAGTGATAAACATTACAGATGTCGGCCATCTCACCGATGATGCCGATGATGGTGAAGACAAAGTTGAAAAAGAAGCCAAAAAACAAAAACTGAAAGCTTCGGAAATTACCCAAAAATACACTGATGCTTTTTTGCAAGACCTCAAAAAACTAAATGTTGATGTGGATTTTATAGAATTCCCGAAAGCTTCAGAGTATATAGACGCCCAAATCGCAATGATACTGACCTTGCAGGAGAAAGGATACACGTACCAAACCAAAGACGGTATATACTTTGACACTTCCAGATTTGAACAATATGGAAAACTTGGTCAAATTGATAAGGAGGGCCTCAAAGAAGGTGCTCGTATAGGTAAAAACAAAGAAAAGAAAAACCCGACAGACTTTGCTCTGTGGAAATTCTCAAAAAAAGGAGAAAAAAGACAGCAAGAGTGGAACTCTCCTTGGGGGGTTGGCTTTCCCGGTTGGCATATAGAATGCTCATCAATGATAAGAGCGCTTTTAGGTTCGCAAATAGATATACACACGGGAGGAATAGAACATATACCTGTGCATCACAACAATGAAATAGCTCAATCTGAATGCGCAAACGGAAAAGAGTTTGTAAAATACTGGCTTCATATTGAACACTTACTTGTGGATGGTAAAAAAATGTCAAAATCTCTCGGGAATATTATCACCCTTGATGATGTTATTGAAAAAGGATTTGCTCCGGATGATTTAAGAATGCTTTATCTGGGAGCACACTACAGAAAACAGCTTAACTTCACTTGGAACTCTCTTGAGGCCTCGGCACGCTCTCTTGAGAGGTTGCGCAATCTCCTCTCCCCTCTTGCCTCAATTAAAGAAAAACAAAAACTCAACGAAGAGACATTAAGCCAAATTCAAGATGCTATTTTTGATGATGTAAACACGCCCGCTCTTTTGTCCTTGCTTTGGGATACTGCCAAAAACAAAGACATGTCTCCCGCCCAAAAACTGGCGACAACTAATGTATTCTCAGAGCTTTTAGGAATAGATTTTCTAAAACAAGCCAGAAAAAAGCAAAAAATTGAAATTGACTCCTTACCCAAAGATATACAAGAGCTTATTGCAAAGAGACAAAAAGCCAGAAAAGAAAAAAAATACGACCTGGCGGATAAACTGCGAAAACAAATAACCCAAAAAGGCTATACCATAGTTGACTACGGGGACAAACAAGAAATTTATCAAAAATAGTTTAAAATAAATTAGTATATCTCCCCGTTTTCAAACTCCTCCTCGGTTATTATCTTTACATTAAACTTTTTTGCCTTCTCATACTTACTGCCCGGGTTTTTACCCATAAGCAAATAATCCGTTTTCGACGAAACGGAACTTGCCACCTTGCCTCCCAGTGACTCTATTTTTTCTTTGAAATAGCTCCTTGGAGCGGAAAGTGTTCCCGTTATAACAAACGTTTTTCCTTTAAGCACGCTTTCTTCTTTTGGCAAGGGCTTTAATTTAATATACTTTAGAAGCTCTTGCACCTCGTTTTGCTTTTGCTTATCTTTACACCAATCTTTTATTGATTTGGCTATTTTCTCTCCCACGCCTTCTATTTGTTCAAGCTCCTCTTTGGAAGCGCTGCAAAGCTCTGAAACATCGGAATATTTTTTCGCCAAAAGTCTGGCAACTTCCTGTCCAACCATCGGAATAGAAAGCGCAACCAAAAATTTATCAAAGCGTATTTCTCTTGAGTTTTCTATCGCCTCAAGCAAATTGTTGGCGCTTTTTTCTTTGAATCCTTCCAGCTCAAGCAAATCTCCCTTTTGTAGTCTGAAAATGTCGGCAAATCTGCTTACAAGCCCGGCTTCCATAAGTTTTTTTAAAATCTGCCCGCTGAGCCCTCTTATATCAAAAGCTTGTTTTGATGCAAAATGAGTAAACTGTCGCAAACGCAAAGCAAAAGAGTCCTTCACTTTACAAAACCATGCCGCCTCTCCCGGTTTTCTCACTATGCTTCCGTCCCCGCCACATTCCGGAATTTTCTTTGGCCACCTGAATGGTTTGCTCTCTTTAGGACGCAACTCCTTTATGACAGAGACTATCTCCGGAATTATATCTCCAGCCTTTTTTATAACCACGGTATCACCTTCTCTCACATCCAGTCTTTTTATTTCGTCTTCGTTGTGCAAAGTGGCGCGAGAGACAACGCTTCCGGCAATTTTAACGGGCTTTAGCTCTGCAACCGGCGTTATAACACCGGTCCTACCAACCTGAAAAACTATTCTCTCCAGCGTGGTTGTAGCCTCCTCCTCCGGAAATTTAAAAGCTATGGCCCAACGTGGCGCTTTTGAAGTGTACCCCAAAACCTCTTGCAAACTGCGTGAGTTAACCTTTAAAACCAATCCGTCTATCATGTATTTTTGTTTATCTCGCTTACCTTGCCAGCTCTTCCAAAGCTCAATCACTTCCGAAACTGATGAATACAAAGCATAGTGCTTATTAACCGGAAATCCCAGCTCTTGCAGTTTTTCAAGTTCTTGACACTGGGTCTCGGGCAAAGATGGTGCCATTGCCAATTCGTAAGCGAAAAAATCCAAACCGACCCTGGCTGTCTCTTTCGGGTCAAGTTGGCGCAGAGCGCCCGCGGCCGCATTTCTCGGATTTGCATAAAGCGGTTTGTTCAACTTCTCCCTTTCTTTGTTTATTTTTTTGAAATTTTCAATTGAAAGATACACTTCACCCTCAACCACACAGTCAATTCTCTCTCTTAACTTCAACGGTACTGACCTGATAGTACGAGCGTTTGCGGTAACATCTTCACCAAATACACCGTCTCCTCTTGTAGCGGCAACTGCAAGCTCGCCTTTTTCATATTGAAGAACAATTTTTAATCCGTCTATTTTAAGTTCCGTACAGTAATCAACCTTTTCGTCTATCCCTTCTTTGGCAAGAAAACGTTTAACTCGCTCATCAAAGGCATAGACATCTTCCTCAACAAAAGCATCATCAAAAGACCATTGCTTAATCGGCAATTTCACCTTTTTAAATTTGTCGGCCGGAGCACCTCCGACACGCGCGGTTGGAGAGTTTGGATCTTTGAGTTCCGGGTATTTATTTTCAAGTTCAATCAACTCTTGCAGTAGAGAGTCGTATTGCGCATCCGATATCTCGGGGTCATCCAGTACATAGTAGCGATAGTTGTGATAATTTATAAGTTCACGTAATTTTTCAACTTTTTCTTTGATTTTCTTATCAACCATAGAGATATACTATCACAAAACGAACCCTGGTTTGCAAGAAGACTTGTCCCCAAATAACACAAAGTGCATTTTAGACAATTTTTGAGCGAAACGCAGCTGAGGAAACCGAGCAAATACAGCGTATTTGTGAGTGTTGACGAAGCAAGTTGTAGCCAAAAATTGTCAAAATAAACAAAGTGCTTATTTGGGGATAAGTCTAATATCCTGCGCAAGTTTAAACATATCACCCGCTCCCATACATAAAATAATGTCGCCCTTTTCACCCTTGTTTTTAAGCTCGGAAGAAAGACTCTCCCACGGCAGGGCTGTCGCTTTTTTCCCCGCCTTTGAGATAGCCAAAGAAAGAGATTCGCTTGTTATACCCTCAATGGGAGCCTCGCGCGCAGGATAAATCGGGGCTAAATACACTTCATCGGCCAGATCAAAAGCATGAGTAAATTCATCAAAAAGCTCCGCTGTGCGCGAGTACATATGAGGCTCAAAAACGGCATAAACTCTGGCATGAGGATTTGCCTTTTTCACTGCTGAAAGTGTTGCTTTAATCTCTGTCGGGTGATGAGCATAATCGTCAAACACCAAAGCTCCTTTGCTGTTTTTTCCTTTGTATTCAATTCTTCGCCAAGCGCCTTTAAAATTTGCAACCCCTTCAATAGCCTTTTCTTTATCCGCCCCCAAAAAAACGGCTCCCGCCACCGCCAAAGCGGCGTTATCTCTGTTGTGCTCTCCCAAAACGGAAAGCTCCGGCAAAAGTTTTTTGATATCTTGAACAAGTTCATCTGTAGAGTAAATAACATGTTTGGACTGTTTTTGAAATTGCGCAAAAGCCTCCTTTACATCATCTAAAGATTTGTAATAGTCCGGATGATCATATTCAACATTTGTAATAAGGGACAAAAATGGATGAAAATTCAGGAAATGCCTTTTGTACTCACATGCTTCTATAACCAAAATATCACTTTCGGCACCATCTTTAAAATTGCTTTTTGTACCGTCTTTCCAATTCACAAGACTACCGACTATTGCACTGTGTTTTACTCCCGCCTGCTCAAGCGCAAAAGAGAGCATTGCGGTTGTGGTTGTTTTACCGTGAGTGCCGGAGACGGCCACGGTTTTATAATCTCTTGAAACCAGCCCCAGAGCTTGAGCATATGAGTACATTGGTAAATTTAGCGTTTTTAGAAAAGAGATAAACTCGGGAGCGCGCCCTTCCCAAGCTGTTGAATAAACAATCGCTTCAATGTCATCGGGCAAATCCACCTTTGTCGCCTCTCCTTTGTAAATCCTTAAATTTATTTTCTCGGCAATATCCGAGAGTGTCTCCGGACTTTCAGAGTCGTTAATTCCAAAAACTTGCACACCTTTTGAAATAAGAAGCCGCGCCAAGGCGGAAATACCGATTCCGCCCACTCCGACAAACAGCACCTTTTTATGTGGAAAATTTTTCATTACATTTTTGCCCGACACTATATTCTGTCAGGTTTTATATCATAATAGTTTATCAAAAACTTAACAATGTCAAAAAACGGAACACTCAAAGTTTGCGATGAATACCTGTGCTCTTGAGGCTTCATAAGCATAAGAAGTATGGTGTACTCCGGGTCATAGGCGGGGAAATATCCTACAAACGTATGCAAAACCTCATCTTCCAAATATCCACCCTTACCGTCGCTTACCTGAGCTGTTCCGGTTTTAACGGCAACTGAGTACTCTTTTATTGAAAGCCTTCCTCCTTTTAAAGTTTTGTCAACCGCCTCAACCAACATACTTGCCACCGCTTTGCTCGCTCTATCCGAAAATACTTTTGTTCTCATATCAAAATAATCTTTTTTATATGAAAGACCGGTGTTTGTCTGTATCTCAACAACCACATGAGGTTGCACCAAATACCCGGTGGCAACGGCATTAAGAGCTCTTATCGCCGAAATGGGAGTTAATGCTATCCCTTGCCCGAAACTTGCGGTTGCATATTCAATATTTCTCGGACTGTATAAATTCTCTATCAGGTTGGAAGCTTCATAAGGAAGATCAATGCCGGTCTCTTGCGCCAGGTCAAGTTTTAAAAAGTAGTCTCTGAACCTTTCTTTGCCCAATTTTTGCATAACAAAGACAACACCGGTATTAAGAGAATGGGCCAACACTTCAGACATCGTTGTATTTTCTCCTCTGCCTTTTTTGTCATAATTGTAAATTTTGTGCCCGTCTACAATCACATACCCTTTATCATTGTAAGTGCTGTTTTTGTTTATAACACCTGCATCAACCCCGGCTGCAATTGTAATGGGTTTAATAATGGAGCCCATCTCATAGACATTCTCTACCAACAAATTTTTAAACAAGGCCGGATTCTCTTTTTGAAAATTATTTAAATCAAAATCGGGAACAGAGCCCAAAGCGACAATTTCTCCCGTTTGCGACTTCATTATTATTCCGGCGGCAAACTCTGCGCCTTCGTCGTTTTTAACTGAGCTTAAAGTATCTGTTAAAAATTTCTGAACCGTAGGGTCAATACTTGTCACAATATCTCCTTTGACTTCTTTTTCAGAAAGCCATTCCTGCACTTGCTTGAACATCGCCGCAAAAAAATTTACTTTAAGTTTTTTATCATCTCTTGAGAGAGTGTCGTTGTAGTATTTCTCTAAACCGTATCTACCTGAGA
>JALWJR010000003.1 GCA_026996985.1 Candidatus Kaiserbacteria bacterium | reverse complement strand
GATAAAACTTAAACTTATCCGGATCCAAATTTTTCTCTTTAATCTGCTCTACAAGCAAGTCATAATCATGCACTCTTTGTCCTCCGGTTGCTATCTCAACACCTCTAAAAAGCAAATCAAAGCTTTTTGTGTATTCCGGGTTTTTCTCGTCACGATATGTATAAAACGGTCTTTTGCTTGTCGGATAATGAGTTATGAATATAAAATCACTACCAAATTGCTCGGCGGAGTATTTGCACAAAAATCTTTCATCTTCCGGTTCAAGATCAGGCTCAGCTGTGTTGTCTCTTCCGACCTCTTTTAAAATAAGCTCTTGCGCTTCTCTCATTGTCATTGTCGGAAAATCACCCTCGGGCACCAACGGCTTGTCAATTTTAAATTCTTCAAGCTCTTTTCCGTGTTTTTCCCATACGTTTTCAATCATTTTTTTAACGACTTTTTGCAGTTGGGCCATTACATCTGTGTGATCTTTTATAAAGCCCATTTCAAAATCCAAAGATGTATACTCGGAAAGATGGCGTGTGGTTGCGTGTTTTTCGGCGCGAAAAGCTTTGCCGGTTGCAAAAACTCTCTCAAAAACTCCAACCAAAATCTGCTTGTAAAGTTGCGGACTGGTTGCAAGATAAGCGGTTTTGTCTTTAAAGTATTCAACCTTAAAAACTCCGGCCCCACCTTCGGCATCACCCCCAACGATTGAAGGAGAGGCAAACTCAACAAAATCATCTTCTCTTAAAGTGGAGCGAAAACCTTCAAGCAAAGCCGACTGCAATTTAAAAACCAAAGAAATTTCCCTTTTTCTCAAAGTCAGTGGCAAATGATCAAGGTGGGTTTCTATGTTCAGTTGAGTATCTTTTTCAAAAGGAAGTTCTTTTGCGCTTGATAAAATTTCAATTTCATCAATTGAAAGTTCTATATCGCCGTTTTCCTCATCTTTTACCATTTTCTCCGGTCTCTCTTTTACCTCACCGGAGATGCAAACAACCCACTCGTCTTTTAGTTTCTCGGCTACTGAAAATGCGCTCTCATTTTTTGCGTTTATCACGGCTTGTACTTGCGAGCTCCTGTCGCGAATTACAAAAAATATAAGCTTTCCATGATCTCTTCTGGCCTCAACCCAACCGCAAACTTTTACTTGTTTGTTTTTGTGTTGATGCAAGTCTTTAATCAATATTCTCTCTCTTTCCATAGGCAAAATATATCAAATTGCAAACAAAAGTAAAATTTATTTTGATTAAATCTGTTGTAAAATAAGTTTAGTGCTTTTGTTTGGCAAAAAGTTAACTATTATGTTTTCTGAAAAACAAACAAATGCTCGTGCATAATGAGCAGAAAGTTATACTCTTTTGATTTCTTAACCCAAAAGCCGGTTGCTTTGCAGTTATGCTGATGTTTTATAATGTCTTCTTTTAGTGCAAAGCCCACATCAAGAAAAGCTTGCATAACCTTAAAAGCAAGCGGTTGGTACATTTTATTTCTTCGTGTATCCCCTATCAAAATGGCGCAGAACCTGCCTTTGCGTAAAACTCTATATAGCTCTTTGGCAACTTTTTTCATTTCGTTGACAAATTCGTCTATATCATGAATATTTGATAAATCTTGCGCTATTTTCCCGTCACTGTATTTGATAATATCTGCGTATGGCGGATGTGTAAGCACAAAATCAATTTCTTCATCTTTTATAAAATCAAGATTTCGCGCGTCACATTTTTTAATTATCTGTT
>JALWJR010000002.1 GCA_026996985.1 Candidatus Kaiserbacteria bacterium | reverse complement strand
GTCAAAGACAGGGGAGAGAGTATAAAAGTTTTTACCACGCGCCCAGATACCATTTTCGGCGCAACCTACATGGTTCTTGCCCCGGAGCATAAGCTTGTTAAAAAATGGCTCAAGGAAGGCGTGATAGAAAACAAAGAGGAAGTTGAAAACTACATAAAAGAAGCGCAAAAGAAAAGCGAAATAGAGCGAACAAATACAGAAAAGGAAAAGACCGGCGTGAAATTAAAAGGGATAAAAGCAATAAACCCGGCACGTGAAAAAGCGGGAATGGAAGATACAGAGATTCCGGTATTTATCGCAGACTATGTTTTGGCTCACTACGGAACAGGGGCGATTATGGCGGTGCCGGCGCATGATGAGAGGGACTTTGAGTTTGCGCAAAAATATGATTTGCCAAAAATTTGTGTAATACACCCCGTGCTTTATCTTGAGGATATGGATAGTTCATTTGATCCTGTAAAAAGGCGTATATACGAAGAAAAATATAACCGTGTTATAAACGGTCTAGAGCATTATTGGTTCCCTGGCCCCCTTATGAACTCCTCAGATCTATTTAATGGTATGGAAAATGAAAAGGCTGCACTGCAAATAGTGGAGTGGCTTGGAGCTGAAACGACAAAAACCTATCGCCTTCGCGACTGGGTGGTCTCCCGCCAGAGATACTGGGGTGTGCCGATTCCGGTTGTGCATTGCGAAAAATGCGGCGCGGTGCCTGAGAAAGAAGAGAACTTGCCGGTGCTTTTGCCCGAGATTGACGACTATATGCCCAGTGATGACGGAAAAAGCCCGCTTGCAAAGGTGGAGGAGTTTGTAAACACCACTTGCCCCGTCTGTGGCGCGCCGGCAAAAAGAGAGACAGATACGCTTGATACTTTTGTAGACTCTTCCTGGTATTTCCTCCGCTACATTGACCCTGAAAATGAAAACGAATTCTCATCAATGGAAAAGCAAAAGCTTTGGATGCCGGTTGACTTTTACTCCGGTGGCGCAGAGCACACCACCATGCACTTGCTCTACAGCAGGTTTTGGCACAAAGCGCTTTTTGACCTTGGTTTGGTGAAAGACAAAGAGCCGTACAAGAGGCGTCTAAACCGCGGAATTATTTTAGGAGTAGACGGAAACAAAATGAGCAAAAGCAAGGGTAACGTGATTGACCCTGATGAGGTGGTGGAGTACGTTGGGGCTGACGTGGTGCGCGGATACCTTGCCTTTATCGGTCCATACAACGAACCGGGACACTATCCGTGGAATCCCGACGGGGTGGTGGCCATTCGGCGATTTCTTGAGCGTGTCTATGGTCTGGCGGAGCGCTTGCAAGAGAAAAGTAATGATGAGTTGATAAAACTTTTGCATCAAACCATCAAGAAAGTTCGCAGTGACACTGCTCGTTTGAAATTTAACACCGCTATCTCTGCGATGATGGTATGGGTGCGAACGGCGGAGAAGCAGAGGGTGGGCAAAGATGAGTTTGCCATTTTCTTACGTCTTTTGGCACCGTTTGCGCCACACCTTGCCGAGGAGTTGTGGAAAGAGGTACTCGGATTTGAAGATTCTGTACATTTGCAAGAGTATCCGAATTTTGATAAAGAGCTTGTGAAAGATTCGGTTGTAAAAGTGGCTGTTCAGGTAAACGGTAAGGTGCGCGCGGAAATTGAAATATCACCCGAGGCTAACGAGCAAGAGGTAAAAGAAATCGCTCTTTCAAATGAAAATGTAAAAAAACACATTGAAGGAAAAGAGGTGAGAAAGTTTATCTACGTGCCGGGGAGGATTGTTAATATTGTTGTCGGCTAAATTTGTCTTTTAGACGGTAAACCCGCACGCCCTTTGGGCG
>JALWJR010000001.1 GCA_026996985.1 Candidatus Kaiserbacteria bacterium | reverse complement strand
TCAATTCCGCTTGCTGTGGCAATTTATATGATGATAGTCGGGTTTGTGGTGTACTGGAAGGGAAGTGAAGATGATCAGCTAGAGTTTTTAGGGTCAAACCTTATGACGCAAGCGATAAGTGTGGGAATTATAATTTTGCTTTTGATTCTGGTTTTATTATATTTTAATCCACAAATATGATTGTAAAAACACATGGGTTTGTTACAATAAGTTAAACAAGTTAAAAATTAGAAGTTAATGTAGTTTTATGAAAAAGTTTGCTTTAGTTTTCAGTTTGATATTTATGCCTTTTTTATCAGAGGCGGTAACTCTTAAGCATACTCTTGGAACAATCAGCGGAATTGTAAACGCCATAATTCCTATCTTGCTTGCGGTTGCCGTTTTGGCCTTTTTCTGGGGTCTTGTAATGTATCTTCTCTCAGGTGAAGTTGCCGAAAAGAAATCTCAAGGAATTCAGATAATGATTATGGGAGTTGTTGCCATTTTCGTGATGGTTTCAATTTGGGGAATTATCAGCGTGTTGAGATCCACATTTAAAGTTGATCAAACCAAGCCGATTATTCCCGATGTTATAGAAAGAAGATATAGATAAGGGCTAATATGGCCGGCGCAAACCAAGGGTTTAAAATGCTTGATAAAATCATTGATGTCTTTATAGACCCTTTGATTATGCTTCTTTTTGCGCTGGCCACCATGCTTTTTTTTTGGGGGTTGGTGGTTTTTATCTCGCAGACGGATAATACCGAAGCCAGACAAACCGGAATAAGGCATATGATCTGGGGTATAGCCGGAATGCTTATTATTGTTACGGCCTACGGTATAGTTATGATAATTACCAGTACTCTGGGAATTGACCTGCCAAAGAGATAAAATACCTGGTTTATCATTAAAATAAGAATCAGAAACCGCCCAGTATGGGCGGTTTCTGATTATGTATACTAGATGTGGGCGAGAGAGGACTCGAACCTCCACGGGTTGCCCCACTTGGTCCTAAGCCAAGCGCGTCTACCAATTCCGCCACTCGCCCGCTTGAGTCATTTTAACAGAAAAGACTTTAATATCAATTTATTTTTGCTATAATCACAAAACATCCGCCCACCCGCACTACGGGTGCAGTGCGGGTAAATAGCTTACCGGTAACCAAAAATGATACCGGTGGAAAGTACAACACTTTCGTAACCGCCTAAGCTTCAGTCGGTCCAGCACCACACAGTGGTACCGGGTATATGCCACAACTGGCTGTAGGTGGAAAAGTGAAGTAATATTAGCATGGTACATAACCGCCCATAGCTCAGTCGGTAGAGCAGCTGGCTCTTAACCAGCGTGTCGCAGGTTCGAGTCCTGCTGGGCGGACTAACAGTAAAAACAACCGGTTTCAACCGGTTGTTTTTGCTGTTCGCCCTTTCTAAAGACCGTAGAGTCCATGTCCCACATCACTTTCACTAGAGGTACTTTTACCAAGAATATATTGAATATGTCATAAGAGCTATTTATTAATCACTATGGTTTTCATGTTAAAAAGTGGTGTGGGGGTTGCTGGGCGCTTAATAAACAACAAAAGCAATCAGTTTATATTTGTTGGTCACCGGTTGTTTTTACTGTTCGCCCTTTCTAAAGACCATAGAGTCCGTGCCCCCCACCATTTTCACTACCAACTCTATTACAATAAAAGGAAAACTATTGCTCAATACGAAATGAGCACAATGGTAAAGTTGTTTAAAAAATGGTGGGGGCTGCTGTGCGAATATGTTTTAAACAGTTACTCCTTTGTCTCATTAAAATATCACGTTATAATTAATTCAATGATTAGGGTTATTTTATTTGCAATTGCGCTACTTTGGTATCCGGCAGATGCTTTGGCATCAACTTTGGTGAATATTTCTCCAAACCTTGGAAAGGCCCCTTTGCAGGTAGAGCTTACCGTTCAAACAGAGAGTAAGCTTACTTGCACATCTTTTTACGTAGACTGGGGAGACGGGTCCGAGCCATTAAAGTATGAAGTAACAGATACTCAGCAAGAATGTTTGGGAGGAGATTTTTCAAGAGTTTTTACACACACTTACAATCCGCGCCAAGATCTTTTGCCTATATCATACCAGGTAACAGTAAAAGCCGGTGAAGGTGACCTCAATTCAATTACTCCCATTAAGCTGGCGGTTTTCCTCTATGGTGACGATATTCAAGTCTCAACAAGTACAGATTCGGCATCATCGACAAATTCAACTTCTACCGAATGTTTTTTGGAAAGAAATGGAGGATATACACCATTTGAAGCGATTGCCGTTATTCCTTTAGGTGGCGATGTGTGTAATCCGGAAAAACAAATGAAATACCAAATAGATTGGGGTGATGGGAGCAAAACTGATGAATACCTTTGTGCTTTGCCGGAGATAAAATACGATGTAATAAGACATACTTATACCGAACCAAATCAAGATGGTTACACCGCAGTGTTAACCAAAACGTTCTATCCAAATACAAATCAAAAACATACCGTAGTTGAACAGTGTCAAGTTTTTGTGCATAGAAGGCCGTTTATACAAATAGAGTCTCCGCAAGGTGGAAAAGAGTTTGCTTTGGAGATACCGATAAATATAAAAATTAAAACCTCCAATTTACCTGGTGAAATACAAGGATTTAAGCCGAAGATCAGATTACTGTTTCTATCGGAAGACGGACAAGTCGGCTATATAGGGGACATAAATATTGATAACACGGAGGAGTTCTCTCCTCTGCAGACACACACTTTTTCATGGATTCCCACCAGCAGAGAGTGTACCTTACTGGCCTCAAACAATAATTCATCAAACAGCACTTCATCCTCATCAACAGTTGCCACTTCCGGCTCCGGCAATACCACTTCAAGTTCAACCACAGATGCTGTTTGCTCTACCCCGATTTATCCAGGGCTGTATAAAATTTATGCCGGAGTAATATATGACATTTGCAACGGTGATCCGTTCTGTGGAGAGGATATACCAACTGTTATCGCAACAATTACACAACCAATTAAAATTTTTGAATTGCCCCCGTGGATATTTCAAGTATCAGACAGACTAATGATATATCCGCATAAAGCCAATATGGACGAAGTAATTTATTTCACGGGAATATTTAACAGCGAAGCTTCATGTTTGGGTGGAGTTTACACGATTGATTTTGGTGACGGGGAGTATCAAACGATTACATATCCGAAAGGGAAGTGCGAATCTTTCTCATCAACATTTTCTCACATGTATAAAAAGCCGGGCACTTATTATGTGTCCGTTATAAAAAACGGAAAAAAGCTCTTTGGCAATTATGTCACAATTTTGGATTCAAAACTAAGTGGCAATAATTTGTACATTGCCTCGGTTTGGTCGGCTTTTAAAGATTTTATCAGAAACTTAATAGGGCTATGAAAAAGACGGTAACATATTTGATATTGATTTTCCTTGTTTTTTCTGTGAATTCAAACAAAGTTGAAGCTTATTCTTGGGTGGAGTTTCAAACTAAACTCTCAAATATGTTGGCACAAGTTTTCACTTTAAAGGCAAAATTGGATAATCTGCTGTCTTTCAAAAAAACAAATGAAAATGAAAGAAATTTGCGCTCTTTCCCGCCAGATTTATCTTGCCTTATTTTGACACGAAACCTCTCTTACGGAGATCGTGGTCAAGATGTTTCAAAACTTCAAATGTTTTTGGCCAGAGACAGCTATATTTACCCTGAAGGGGCGATAACCGGAGTTTTTGATTTGGCCACTCAAAGAGCTGTTAAGAGATATCAGGTTGCAAACGGTATAATCTCGTGGGGTTCCCCTAACACAACCGGTTTTGGGGTGGTTGGCCCGAGAACACGAGAAACTATGGCCTTGGGTTGTGAGAATTTAAATGCCACCTCAACCGCAACCACCTCCACTTCTACCGCTACTTCAACCAACAATCAAATTACCGATACTCTGGTAAGTGACATTAAAACTTATCAAGCATTTGGGGAAGCGCCATTTAAAGTGTTGCTGACTTTTAAGTTAAACAATGCATGCACTTCTTACAGTATTGATTGGGGAGACAAATCTCAAGTATTTGAAAAATTCTACGATCCCAACAATTGTGAAGACGAAGAAAATGAAGGGCGCATAGTGCGAATTAATCATATTTATCCGCGAAACGGAGTTTACACCATTGTTTTAAGGGCCGGAGAGGCGAGCACACCCAACAATTTGGGGTTGCAACTGCCCACTGTCGCTTATACAACAGTGGTTGTCGGTGATGCCATAATGCCATTTTCCATTGATGTTACGGAAGGTCCCGCACCGCTGGAGGTAAATGCAAAATTTACTTTAACACATCCGTCGTGTACTTCATATCAAGTTGATTGGGGAGATGGAGATACAACCGAGTTTGAAGTTAACACATATACGTGTCAGAGAAATCCAAAAACATTTAATTTAAGACATATATATAATTCGGTCGGAACCTATGAAGTTACTTTCAGAGCCGGTCCCGACAAGATTATAAATTTACCGATTCGGGAGAGGTGGTTGATTGATGTTACCAATTTACAACCGGGCGCAACGATAGTTAATGTTGACAACGACACCGGTCCCGCGCCTTTGACGGTGGAAGTTCAGCTTGTCGGTACTTGGGGGTATTGCACTTCCTACGAGATTGACTGGGGTGATGGTAGTGGTATACAAAGGAAAGAGTTTGTGGCGCAAGAGAACAGTGAGTTTTCGGTTGATGATTTTATAGCCGATCAAGACCAAGAGGCTGACCCATATGCAGACTGCTCCGGTGCTTTTGAGCGTACATTTACACACACTTACGTAACTCCCGCCGCATATCAAATGAAAATAAAATTTGGAAGGGGTCCGTTGCAAGAGATAACACCTGTAACGCATTGGGTTTCAGTGACAAGAGGAAGGTATTAAACTTAGGCTTGTTTTTCAAATCAGCCGAGCTTTAAGTTGAACTTAGGGCTCGGTTGTTTAAATGTATTTTGCGTTATTTTGGGAAACGATCTATTCAAAATGCAAATCCGTTTTTTCCATTTTTGATAACAGTTCGGGGTGGTTTTGTATTTTACCTGCTCTAATCAACTCCAGGGCCGCTTCTCTTGCGGCCGAGACCATCTTTAGGTTTTGAAGCGCTTTCATTGCCAAATCCGACAGACCCCATTGACTGCTCCCGGTTAACTCTCCGGGCCCTCGCAGTTTAAGGTCGTATTCCGCCAGTTTAAAACCATCATCGGTGCTTTCAAAAATTTTGAGTCTTTTTTTGTTTACATCTTGAGATGAGGTTGTAAACAAGAAGCAGTAAGGCTGGTGCGCGCCTCTTTTGATGCGACCGCGGAGCTGATGCAGTTGAGCAAGGCCGAATCTCTCGGCACCTTCTATAATCATAACGGAAGCGTTTTTTACGTTCACTCCCACTTCAACAACCGTTGTTGCAACCAAAATATCAATTTCGCCGGATACAAATTTACTCATAACCTCATCTTTCTCTTTTGTGCTCATTTTGCCGTGCAGAAGACCTGTTTTATATTTTGGAAAGGCTTTTTGAATTTTTTCAAATTCTTTCTCGGCCGAGGCAACCCTTAAGGCCAAGGCTTTTTCCGGATCGGGTTCTTGTACTCGCGGGCAGATAACATAAGCTTGTCTGCCTTTTTTCAGTTCTTTTTCAACAAATTGGTATACATCATTTCTTTGTTTTTCGGTCGCTATTTTTGTAATGACTTTTTTTCTGCCCGGGGGCATTTTATCTATTATGGACAAATCCAAATCGCCGTAAATTGTCAGCGCCAAGGTTCTGGGAATCGGGGTTGCCGTCATGGAAATAAGGTGGGGGATTTTGTTATCTTTCTTGGCTAAAGCGGCGCGTTGGGCTATACCAAAACGGTGTTGCTCGTCTATGATTGCCAGGGCAAGGTGTTTAAAGGATACATTTTTTTGAATAAGAGAGTGAGTGCCGACAACAATGGCAACAGTACCATCTTTAACCCACTTGATAAGTTGGGTTTTTGATATTTTTGTGTCCTCCTGCGGGTTTGTTTTTGACGGAAACACTCTTGCGCCGGAGGAGGTAAGAAGAGCAACTCTTATAAACTTATAAGGAATTGCATTTTTAAACAAAGATATAAACTCTTGGTATTGTTGTCTCGCCAAAATCTCGGTTGGTGTCATGTAAGCTACTTGTAAGGTTCCCGCTTTTTGCTCCGGCGGGGTGGTGGCAACTGTCGCAAAGGCAGCTGCAGCCGCAACTGCCGTTTTCCCTGAGCCAACGTCACCTTCAATGAGTCTGCTTAGGGGTTGGTTTTTTTGCAAGTCTGATACTATGTCATCTATCGCTTTCTGTTGCGCCGAGGTGAGCTTAAACGGCAAGAGTTTAAGAAAATCATTTATTGAATCTGTATTTATTTTGTATGTTTTTTTGCTTTGGATATTGAGTTTTTGCAATTGTTTCTGCAGTTGTATAAAAAAGACACTGTCAAATGAAAATCTTTTTTGTGAGACTTCAGCTTCTTTTAAACTTCTGGGTTTGTGCGCCAAAAGAATTGCTTGAGAGAGGGTTGGAAGATTGTATTTTTCAATTATCTCTTTTGGTATCGGGTCTTTTATTTTTTTATGCAATCCTTGGGAAATTAAAATATCGGTTTTAACCGAAAACCATCTGCTTGTAATTCCTTTGCTCTCCGGGTAGATGCGAACAAGGGTTGTGTTTGAGTCTCTGGTGAAATGCGGGAGAATTTCAAATTGAGGATTTGCAAAATATTTGTTTGCTTTTCCCATAAGTTTTCCCGTAACTTTCGCAAAAGGTTCTCCGGCAAGCATTTTTTTCACGTAAACTTGATTAAAAAAACGCAGTTTTACCGTTGCGGTCTCGTCGGAAAGATTGGCTTCAATCACATATTTTTTCGTTCTCCATGAAAGGGTTTTTTTTACATCATGGATTTTGCCGTATACCGTTACGGTTGTGTTTGTCTGAATTTGCGAGATGGACGGAGCGCTCTGCACGTCTTCGTATCTTGATGGTACATGCAAAAGCAGATCCTCCAGTGTTTCAAGCTTTAGTTTTTTCAAAGCGTCTTTTTGTTTTTGTGTGAGTCTGAAGGTATCTGTTATTTTATCGGTCGGGTTCATATCTAAAGGGTGTATAAACTTGAAGCCAGCTCTATTTTCTCGGCATGTTTTGTTTGAGTGTCAAAAATCATCATTGTTGAGGTTCCGGTTTTTGTGCCGACTATTTCTCCCGGGTTTAAAAGCAAGGTGTCTCCGACTTGCTCGTTTACATACAAATGAGTGTGACCGAATATTGACACATCGTATTTTCCGCTTTCTGCCGCGTTTTTTGCAAAGGTGGGGTAGTGGTTCATAAAAAATAAAAGTCCGTCAAATTCTTTTTCCATAACATCTCCGTGATGAACTATGTTATCAAATTTTTCAACCGTTTTAATGAATCCCACTTTCTCTCCCTCGTTGTTGCCCCAGACCATATGCACCTTTCCTTTAAATCCGCTTAACACTTTTATTCCGCTTGGGGTTACAAAATCACCGGCGTGCAAAAGGGCGTCGCAGCCAACCTCATTTGCAACCGTTATGGCTTTCTCAAGGTTTACCCAAGCGTCATGAGAGTCTGATACTATTGCTATTTTCATAGCCTTTATGATACTATGGGTTTGTTATAAGTAAAGGAAAAACATGGAAAAAGAGACGATTTTAAAATACATACCTTATGCAATAGCGCTTATTTTGATTGCGGTTTTGGTTTGGGTTTTTTATCCGAAAGCCAATATTAAAAACGGTGTTGAACAAAACAAAACCGAGCAAGTTGTTGACAAAAAAATAGAGAGCGAAAACAAAGAAAAAACAAAAGAGCTAAATTTAAACGCCACACAATTTTCATTGAAAGCCGAGTACGACGGACAGTCTCTTGAGGAGTTGCTGAATAAATATTTGAAAGCGGAAATAAAGCAATTTGATTACGGAAAAGCCATCTACAAAATAGGTGACAGAGTTGCTGACAAAAAGCAGTTTTGGGCGGTTTATGTAAACGGCGAGTTTGTTGGAAAAGGGCTTGAGACGGTAAACCTTAAAAAAGGCGACAAGGTGGTTGTGATCTTGGAAAGAGTTGAAATGTACAAAGGAATTTAAGAGATGGCAACTGGCAAAAGTTTGTCTTTTTGGTAGTATTAAAGAGCGTTTTGCAAAGCAAGACGCTCTTTATTATGGAGGAGTGCCAGAGCGGTCGAATGGGGCACCCTGCTAAGGTGTTAGGGGAGCAATCCCCTCGAGGGTTCGAATCCCTCCTCCTCCGCAAACAAAAAACCCCCTGTAAGGCAACGCCTTGCAGGGGTATTTTTGTTCGGTAATTTGACGCTGAACCTCTTCCCCGTAACCTGTTTTGGGATAACCTACAATAGGATAT